>CAVJSY010000194.1:0-2077 GCA_963652285.1 Oribacterium sp. | reverse complement strand
ATATTATTTGCAGCATTATAATCTCTATCATGTTTGCTATCACATTTAGGACACTGCCAAAATCTTATACTATAATCTTTTAATTTTTTATTTTGGTATCCACAGTTATTACATACGGCAGACTATGTCCGCAACCTAACCATCAAAATTTTTCAATTTTTCACAAAAAAAGCAAACCTCCACTTGAAATAGTTTGCAAAAACAGTATAATAACTGTTACGTGATCTAAGTCACAATCAAATTTAAACGGTCTATGCCGTAATGTAGTCTATGCTACTAAATATCGGAACCTCAAGATTACTCTTTTGCTCCATGTTTACAAATGCATAACTACTCAGGGAGGTTTGCAATGAATATAATAGAACAAAATAAGGAAAAAATCAATGGTATTTTAGAAACTTTTGATAGAATGATAATAAATGGTTACCTTTTAAACCTATGCAATTATCGTCATTTTCTTTTTTATTTAATACAAAATGATGTTAAATTAGTTGACTTTGATAAGTTTTCTTTAAAAGAAACACAAGATTTGTGTAATCATATTGATAATTATATTAAAGAAAATAATGTTGAAACTATCTATCTAAATTCAGGAAAAATAGATAAAAACGAAATTGTTATGGCTGAACTAGAAAAGAATCCTACTAAAACAGGTTTAATAACTGCTTTATCTGCTGTTGAAATTTGTAATACTATGACAGTTAAACCAAATCATGAAACCCAAAAGTTAGAAGTTACTTCTAGACCTACAAAATGTAAACACTATTATTTTTATTATAATGATGAAGAATTTGGTTTAATGTATTTAAAAATTCAAACTTGGTTTCCTTATAATGTTCAAATTTATATTAATGGAAGAGAATACTTATCTAAATTACTCGATAAAAATAATATTAAATATGCTATGTATAATAATTCATTTTCATATATAGAAGATTTTAATAAAGCTCAAGAACTTGCTGATGGTATTCTTAATCAAAAAATATCAGATTCTTTTGATGGATTAATTAAACAAATTAATATACATTTACCTAAAATAGAAAAGATATTTAGTCATTCATACTATTGGTGTATCGATCAATGTGAGTTTGCAACCGATATTAATTTTAAAAATCGTGATGATTTAAGTTTATTTTATAAGACACTGGTTGAAACTGCATACTTCACTTTTAGTTCTGAAGACATTTACTCTTTCTTTGGTAGAAATGTATCTAAAATTCATAATTTTTCTAAAGGAGAAATTGTTTCTGATTTAAGACACAGGTATCAAGGTTACCGAATAAAATTTAAAATTAATAATAATCAGATTAAAATGTATGATAAAGGAAACAATTTAAGAATTGAAGTAACAATCAATAATCCAAAAGACTTTAAAGTTTTAAAAGAAAAAGAAAGAATTATAGAACATAAATCTATTGAGAAAGAAAAAGTTTGGGTTCCTATGGGTAAAAGTATATCTAATTTATATAGATATGTTGAAATAAGTAAATCTATAACCAAAAGATATATTGAAGCATTACCTGACATAAACACTGAAGAAGTCCCTATTTCTGAAATTAATAAAGTATCTTCATCAATTGAAGTTAATAATAGAAAATATACTGGCTTTAATATTTTAGAAAAAGATACTTTAAAGTTATTTGCTATTATATCTTCTGGTGAGTATTTAATTAATGGCTTTTCAAACAAATTAATTAGAGAGAAATACTTTTCTAAAGAAATAACCAAGAAAGACATTAACAAACTTACTCGTTTACTGTCTAAATTAAAAGCACATGGAATAATAAAAAAAGTAGCTAGAAAAAACAAGTATTATCTAACTACTAATGGAAGAAAAATAATTAATAGTATATTGATCTATACTAGAAAAACTTTATTAACTTAGTTCTGCAATACCACATTGCAATGGGGTAAGGGGAATTCTACCCTTTTTATTATATTTCTATTAAAAACTTGTTTTATTTTTATTTATTTAGAATGCAATAGCATAACTGACTAGAAGGATAATATCTACCAACTTTTATTAATTTTCTTCCATACCATCTTGCATTATATTCTAACATATTAATAAACTTAG
>CAVJSY010000193.1:0-2160 GCA_963652285.1 Oribacterium sp. | reverse complement strand
ATCTGATATATTTGGAACGATTACTTCTATTTCATCAATAGTACCTTTACTAAATCCTTCTCTAACTTTTTTCCTATCTTTTCTTACTATCATAATTATCAACACCTATTCTATATTCCAAGAATACTATATTTCGGTTATGATGTCTAGTAGTTTATGTTATTTTAGTACGAATTGAAGATATATAATAACTGTAATTTACATCTCAATTTATAAATGGTATAATTGAGGTGGAAGAAGTGATTTTATGTCTAAGATAAAAGTTATGGATGATACCTTAGCAAATCAGATAGCTGCTGGAGAAGTAGTAGAAAAATGTGTAAGTATAGTAAAAGAGTTAGTAGAAAATAGTGTAGATGCTAAAAGTAGTAGTATTATAATAGAATTAAAGGAAGCTGGTATAAGAGAAATAAAAGTAATTGATAATGGAATTGGTATGGATAGAGAAGATGCAATGTTAGCATTTAGAAGACATGCTACTAGTAAACTTTATACTAAGGATGATTTATTTAATATTCATTCTTTGGGATTTAGGGGTGAAGCTCTTCCTTCTATAGCATCTGTTAGTGATGTAGTACTTAAAACTGTTAAAGATGATGTTGGAACTTTAATACATATTAAAGGAGGCAATATTATAGAAAATACATCATGTGATTTAAGAGGTGGTACTTCTATTACGGTTAGTCATTTATTTTATAATACACCTGCAAGATTGAAACATTTGTCAAGTATTTATGCTGAACTTGCTAATATTGTAGATTATGTTAATAAGATGGCTTTGTCTTATCCTGATATAAAATTTAAACTTATAAATGATGAAAAAGAATTGCTTAATACAGATGGTTCTGGAAATTTATTAAAGGTAATACATTCTATATATAAGACAGATGTTACTAAAAAAATGATAAAGGTAGTTGGCGCTAATGATGATTATGAAGTAGAAGGATATGTATCTATGCCAGAAGTAAATAGATCTAGTAGAAATTATATGACTACTTTAGTAAATGGTAGAGTAGTAAAAAATGCTTCATTAAATAAGACTATAAATGAATCATATAGTAGTTATAAAGAAGATACAAGATATCCAATAGTAGTATTAAAAATAACTACTGATCCTAGTCTACTTGATGTAAATATTCATCCTTCAAAATTGGATATTAAATTTTCTAATTTTGAAGATTTAAAGATGCTTATACATAATATGATAGTAAATGCTATAAAAGATAAATTATTAATACCTAAGATTGAAGCTAAAACTGTATTACCAGATGAATTACCAAAATATGAAAATTTATCTCTAAATTTGGAAAGGCCACAAGTATCTGAAAGTACTAGTGAATATACAAATGCTTTGAAAGACGCTATTAATTTTAATAGTAGTAGCGATAATGAAGAATTGGATTTTGATACTATAGAAAATAATAATACTTATATAGAAAAAATAGATGAGGTTAAAAAGTTACCAGAATTATATCCTGTGGGATTAGTACATGGTACTTATATAGTATGTGAAAATGAATTAGGATTATATTTGATAGATCAACATGCTGCTCAAGAAAGAATAAATTATGAAAAGTATTCTTATTTGTTATCACATCCTAAAAAAGATAATATCGATACTATAGTTCCTATTGTTATAGAACTTCCTTTAAATGATTATTTAATTATAGAAAAGAATAAGGATATATTAGATAATTTAAATATTATGACTGAACCTTTTGGATCATCTTCTATTAGAATAAATTCACATCCTACTTGGTTTATGAAGGGTAAAGAAGAGATAATTATTAGAAATATTTTTGAAACAATAATTAAGGAGCAAGAAAATTTTGATTTAAAAAGATTTGTAGATCATGTTGCTGCTACAATGGCATGTAAGGCTAGTATAAAAGGAAATACTAGAATAACAAAAGATGATATGGAAAGTATTATTAATCAATTAAGAGGTTGTAAGAATCCGTTTAATTGTCCTCATGGTAGACCTACTATTATAGAATTTAGAATATATGAATTAGAGAAAATGTTTAAAAGGAGCGTCTAGTTATGCAAAATCAAATAGTATTACTAACAAATAAAATTTTAAAGTTATATAGTAATTATGAGATGTTGTTAAATAAAAATAGTAAAATATTATTATCTTTGACTAGTGAATATATAGAG
>CAVJSY010000192.1:0-2184 GCA_963652285.1 Oribacterium sp. | reverse complement strand
CTTAAAAATAAGCCTTCGTGAATTTTTTATTAAATTTTAAGGTGGCAAACTCCGGTAATTATAAAAAAATTAACACATTTTTCAATTTATATGAGCATATTTGTAAAAAATGTGTTATAACCCGAGTTTGCCACTTAAAATTAAATAAAACCATTAGAATTATATTATTTCTAATGGTTTTCCCCTAATTTTACTGATTTCAAAATTATATACCTACACATGTACCTACTTACAAATTTCTATATTCATTTTAATGTCTTTTAGTTCAGACCGTCTATATAATTTTTTAGGTATGTTTATATTAAATGATTTTAATATTAATGAAAGGTCGATATCGTTTAGAGAATTAAATCTATAATAATCTTCTGGTAATCTATCGACTGTCCATTTGTTCAGTGCATTTACTATACGATCTGCTGATAAACCGGTTTCCCAATCTAATTCTAAATTAGATTTAAAATTATCTGACTGTTTAATTTTATATTGTATAACTCTAATGACAATTAAAGCAATCATACATATTAATAAATGAGCTTGTATATGTTCTTTTGTTCTTACATTAATAGGTCTTGTATTTAGTGTAGACTTCATAACTCTAAATTGATCTTCAATTTGTGATAGATTGTGATATGTATCTATAACATCACAATCATTCATAGTTAGTTCTGAAGTTATCAGTTTATAATATCCAAAATAATCAACATAGGCATTGACTTTCTCCTCGTCAATTATTGCTTTTAGCTTATTTGAATCAATTACTTCGCCAGTAAGTTCATTAATAAATTCTTTTTTTATGAATTTTTTTAAAGAAGACACTTGAGTTTTTTTAATTCTGAATGATTCTGGATTGTTTTTCAATTTATCAATAAAATCAAGAAATGACTTGTTTTCGTGTCTCTGTTTTTCATAATAACTTTTTGACCAATATATAACTTCCTTTTCGGTAATTTGTACTTTTTTTCCATTTTCATCTTTTACTATTTTTGTTATTATTCTTGATTTATATTTGAAATTATATGATGTTGAGATATATCCATCTTGTTTTAAAATCCATTCTTTTTCTTCTTTTGTACTTTTGGCAATGCTTTTGCTAATTACATATCCATTTCCTTTATGCAATAAGTGCAAAAGATTTATATAATTACACATTCCTCTATCACCAACAAAAATAAATCGATTAAAGTTTAAATTATCTATTTGATTAATGAGTGAATCTTTAACAGTTAAATGATCCAATGTATTTCCTGGAAAAATTTCTAAAGAAATTGGAAAGCCATTTTCATCCATAAACAGTCCCATTTGAACAATTGGCAATGAGCGTTCTTCTTTACAAACGCCATTTTTTCTAATCCCCTTATTAATTATTGCATCATTCTCGTCAACCTCATCAGAGTCTGGCTCGTCAATTTCAAAATAAAAGTTTGTGACGTCATAGAAAACTAGATTGGCTTTTCTATTAAATTTATTAATCATGTTAGAGTTAATTGTCTTTGTAATACTGGTTCTATATTTATATATAAAGTCAAGAGTATCATAAATATTATATTCATAAATATTAGATATGATGGGTGTATAATAATTTTCATTTTGTCTAGCTGTTTTAATTTTTGAGGCAGGATTTAATACTCTCCCATAAATTAGAAGCCTAATGAATCCCAAAATGTCGAATTTAGAATTGAGAAATCTTTTGTAACTTCTTACAAAGCCAATAATTCCAATTTCTTCAAGAATTCTTTCAATAAGAATATGTGAAAACAACTTTGGGTCACCAATACAAAAATCGTCATGCTCACAGAAAGTGAGGTTGTATTTTTTGATATTATTTGTAGTTTTGTCAACATATGGCAAAAGTTTATCAATAATAGGGTTACCATTTTTAAATGATTCCTTTAAACGTTCAACATAGTTAGGATTTCCATCATCATATTTAGATAGTGGACCAATATTGTACTCAACTATTTTAGTTGATGTTTTAATTCCTTTAGAATTAATAATTCGTTTATTACTAACTAATCTTAAATAATCTATGCCATTATTTTTTACTTTTTCGATATACATTATCTCACCTCTATACTTATCTACCTACTTTAATTATAATATAAAATTTTGTAAAATGCAATAGAAAAAGACTTAAAAATAAGCCTTCGTGAATTTTTTATTAAATTTTAAGGTGGCAAACTCCGG
>CAVJSY010000191.1:0-2243 GCA_963652285.1 Oribacterium sp. | reverse complement strand
TGTAATTGTCAATAATTTTATGTTGTTTTTTATCGATTGAAAATGTAGGTAATTGTTATAATGTATTACATACATGATAAACCCTTAAGGGTTTGCGCGGTCGAAATTTTTTGCTCCTGATCAAAATCTGATAACTTATCTTTGATTCTATAAGATTTACCAGTTATTTTAACAATACTTGAATGATGAATTAATCTATCAATTGTTGCATTGGCTAAAATAGAATCCCCAAGTACTTCACCCCATTTTGATAATGGTTGATTAGTAGTTATGATAGTTGATTTCTTTTCATATCTAGCAGCGACCAATTGGAAAAATACCGAAGCATAGACTTTATCTATTGGAAGATAACCCAATTCGTCAATAATAAGTAATTTATATTTAGAATAAGACTTTATAAAATGCTCAACCTTATTCTCAGATACAGCCTTTTTGATCTTAGCTATAAGAGTTTGAAAATGAATAAAATAAGTTGATACATGGTTGCTAGAAGCTTCTATCCCTATAGCTGTTGCTAGATGTGTTTTCCCAACACCTGATGAACCTATAAATAGGATATTTTCATAACATTCAATAAATCTAAGAGAAGCAAAATCTAATATTTGTTTTTTAGAAACCGATGGTTGATAAGAAAAATCAAAATCATTTATTTTCTTTATAAAGGGGAAGTTAGATATAGCTAGATTTATTTCTGCAGCACGTTTTTCTCTAAAGTCAATTTCCTTATTAGTTAAATCTAATAAGATATCAACAAATGAAAGATTTTTAGAAATAGCATCATCTAAGAATGTAGGAAGATACTCTTTAATTTTACTTAATTTTAATTGTTCTAAATTATTAGCTAATTGAATATAGTTAGACATATAAATAAACCTCCTTAAAAATTATCATATATAGCAAGATTATTCTTAGCTATGCTTTCAATATCTTCTTGTGTTGCCGTTTTCATAGCATCTGATTTAAGAATGTTAATATAATCATCTTGGGCGTAACTAATTGTTTTATTAGTTATTTTGTGTGTTCTAATTAAAAATTTGTTAAAATAAATTTGCAACGTATCGTCTGAAATTGATAGAGAAACAGTTTTACCGATGTATTGCGGATCTACGGAATACTTTTTGTTATCATAAGTTACTAATGCTTCTTTTGAAACTATTCTAGTAACATCTTTAACTTCAATATAAGAACGAATTATATCAGAGTTAGGGAGACAACGAAGGTATTCCTTTTCTTTTTCATACCTAGCAAAAGGCTTTTCATTGGTTGCTTGAGAAACTTCATTATTTAAATCATCATTTAAAGTTTTAATAATCTTTTCTAATTCTTCAAAAGATTCAAATTCATAATCATATGGTCTTAAACGTTCCATTGTTCTAGCTAGTGCTTCAACTTTACCTTTAGTTTGAGGTCTAAAAGGACGGCATGTCCAAGCTTCAAATCCTAAATCTTTTGAAAATTGATAAAATGAATCATTTAAGACTGCATTTGTATAATTGCTTTTAGCGTGATCTACGACCGTTTTCATGTTGTCAAATATTATTTCCTTAGGAACACCGTTAAAGTACTTAAACGAGTAAATTAATGACTTAAATACTGTGTCTTGAGTTCTATCCATTGTTAATCTAATATACTTTAATCTTGAATAGCCAAGTAATATAAGAAATATATTAAATGTTACTTCTACTCCTGATTTAGTATGTAATGTCATTGTTTCTTTCCAATCCACTTGAGCTTGTAATCCGGGATTGGTTTCAAATCTTATTGTAGCTTTTTTAGTTTCATCTTCTTTATATAAGTCACAATAATTTCTTAGTATTGTATATTTGCCTTTGTATCCTTTTTTCTGAATAAATTTATAAATTGAATTATATGAGCAGCAAAGTTTTAATTTCTCATTGATGATTTCTTTATAATCATCTAGTTTAGATGGGATCTTTTTTCTAATCGGTGGTTTATTATCTTCTCCATAATAATATTTTTTAGCTGTTCTATAATCACAACCCCATGTCTTTCCAAGTTCGGCAAAATTTGGTTTTATATCATCCATTTTTAATATTTGTATCCTTTCATAAATATCTTTTCTCATTGATTAATTCCTCCATGAGTGGAATTATATAGCAAAAGAAAAGGAATTGTTAGAACCTACATTTTCAACTGATAATTTCCAACAATTCTATTATGATATTTACATGTGAATGCCAATCACAAAAGGACCTAATGTTTATATAGTGCAAATCGCTATA
>CAVJSY010000190.1:0-2350 GCA_963652285.1 Oribacterium sp. | reverse complement strand
TTGTTTATATTCATCATCTATTTCATTATATTTTTTTTTATTTGTTTTATTAATTGTCAAAAATATACTTAGTAATAAGATAATTATTATTTTTTTCTTATCATCATTTTCCCTCACTTCTACCTCTATCATATATATAAGTGAATTATAGCATAATCATAATTTGAAATCTATATTTTTGAAAAAAACTACTCTAACAATTTAGAATAGTCTTTATAATATTGAATTACAATCCTACAAAAAGATAGTCATAAGCATTCGTGATATCATATGGTAATATAATTGTCTCATTCTTTGTTTCACCAACACATAAGTTTGGGATAATATAATTAGCATCATAAAAATCATCTCCATCACTATCATAAAAACTTATTAAAATATATCTTTCTAAATATTCAGACTCAAATGATAAATTCTTAAAATTAAATTCAAGATAACTCATACCATCTTTAGAATATATTTTCATATTAGATACTTGATAATTTTTGTAGATATGATCCTCAGAAATTTTTTCTGAGTTATTATATTTTTGATTATCAATTATTTTTACATTATCAATGTTATCTAAATCGATATATCCATCATAATTATATTTTACTTCAGAGATTATTTTTTTATTTTGATCTTTAAGATAGAATAATATTATACCTACTGAAGTTATAATTATTACTACTACTATTGATATTTTAATATATTTTTTCAAGTTAATCACCTAACTTTTCTTATAAGAATATTTTGACGTAGTAATACTGCCACTAATCATATTAAATGTATATGATGTGGATGCTTTCTCAGTGTCAAAACTTCCAGATACATCAATTGTACCACTTTGTTTATAAAAAGCGGAATCAACTGTATTGTTATGATAAATTCTACCACCGCGCAAATAGAATGTACCACCAGCTATAAGAACAGCACGATCTGCTTCAGCACTACTAGCTGCTCTACCAGAGTATGCAAATACTCCATAGCCATAATACATTGTGCCTGTATTTTGTATTGCATAACTCGATTTTGACGCTATTGAAACATAAGCACTTGTTGTGGAATCAACTTTTGCTACAGGGACACCACCATCTAATGTATCCTCGCTATCCTGTGCAACATACAATGTTCCTCTGTTAACCAAAGTCGTTGCTGTACTTTCCAATATTACAGGATCATTATTGTTGCCTCTTTTTATCGTCATAGTTGAGTTTGATTCATTTTGTATTGCATATCCAGAACCATAGAAATAACCAGCAGAAATTGTAACATTTGCAGAATGGGATGCATTCGAACTCACTAATAAAGCTGCTGCTGCTGAATTTTGATTTGCAGATACTTTAATATAAGAAGAATACATGGCACTTGTAGAAATTGTAACATCTGAATATCTATCACCTGGTGCAACTATACCATATGAATAACCCAAAATATTAATTTGCTCACCAGAAGTCTGCACGCTTAACGTTCCACCCTTTATTACAACTGCACAACCAGAAGTGCTTTTAATAGTACCTCCATATATTACTAACTTTCCTCCTGTCGATTCAATCGTGTTTCCACTATAAGTTATTTCTCCAGTACCTTTTATATTTAAATTACTAGTATTAGTTAATGTACCAGTCATAGTAATAGTATAATCAGCAGTATCAATTGTCACATTTTTAGATACTGTTACTGCACCAGAGCTATTATTTTTAAGTGCTTTTACTGTACCACCAGAACTTACACTAGATATAGCACTAGATAAACCAGTTGCATAACCAGTTGAATTACCTGAAGAATTATATAATTGATATACTGCTTCATAAGCAACTAATGATACTGATGCTCCACTTGTAGTCATTGTTCCAGAACAAGGAGAAGATGATGTACAAGAAGTCATATAATATCCTGAACTAGCAGTTCCATAGTAATAATATGTAGTTCCATAATTAACACTTAATGAAGCATTTGATGTTGTAGATGTATAACTTGATGCTCCATTTATTTTATAATATATAGTTCCTACTCCTGTTCCTTTAGTTATAGATAATGTATATTTATTAACTGTTGCTGATAATGATTTAGAAACTGCACTTGTTCCCATAGTTACACTACAAATAGATGATGATGTACAACTATTCATTGTGTATCCTGTATTAGATGTAGCATAATAATTATATGTAGTTCCGTATGGTACACTTATTGAAACTGTAGATGTTGAAGATGTATAACTAGATGAAGAACTTGTTTTATAATAAATTGTGCTTACTCCTGTTCCTTTAGTTAATGTTAATTTATAACTATTTATTGTCGCAGACAATGATTTAGATATATCACTTGTTTCTACCGTACCAGAACAAGGAGAAGATGCTGTACAACT
>CAVJSY010000189.1:0-2672 GCA_963652285.1 Oribacterium sp. | reverse complement strand
GCTAAATACTCTATACTTGGTCCTTCAGTAGTAGAATCGTTACTATTAAGGTTCGAATTGTTATTATTTGGGTTCGAATCCATATTGGTTATCTTTTCTCCTATTAAGACTTCAGGCTTTTCTTCCTCTATTATTGTTTCTTCAACTTTAGGTTCTTCCTTTATTTCTATTGGTTTTGTACTAACTTCTATTTTTTCTTGAACTTTTATTTCTTTTTTAATTGGTTCAATGTAATCTTTAGACTTAGCACCACTCATCTTAACGATAGCTAATTCTAAGTATGTTAAAAAGCTTTGATTACCACGTGTTTTAGATAAGGCTTCTTCTAAATAAGTAATGTCGTTTAATAAATCATTAGTATTAATCGCATCTAAAATATTCATCGCATCAAATTTATCGATTTTATCTAATAAAGTTTCATTTTGATCATCTGAATAAATAAGGGCTTCTTTAATTATTTCTAGTAAATCAATACATAATCTTTTTGGCTCAATACCATAGTTATACATTTCTCTTAAAGTACTTATAGCCTCGGTAATATTTTTATGAACATCTATTAATAAATTAACTTTTTCTTCTTTGGTACTTAGACCAAATATTTTTTGAATATCTTCTAGATATACACCCTCATTATTATAAGAAAGTACTTGTTCAAGTATTGATAAAGCATCACGCATACCACCTTCCGCTAGTAGCGCTACTTCATCCAGTGCTTTTTCTTCATATTTAAGATTTTCTTTATCAAGTATCTCAATCATTTTCTTTTTCATGTTTAAATTAGATATCTTTGAGAAATTATATCTTTGACATCTACTTAAAACAGTTGGAATGATTTTTTGAGGATCAGTTGTAGCCAATATAAAAACTACATGAGCTGGTGGCTCTTCTAGAGTTTTTAATAAAGCATTAAACGCTTGAGGAGTTAACATATGAACTTCATCAATTATATAAACTTTATATTTACCAATAATTGGTGCATATGGTACTTGGTCAATTATTTCTCTTATATCTTCTACACCATTATTACTGGCAGCATCAAGTTCAATAATATCTGGATGATTACCTTCTTTAAATGCTAGGCAACTAGAGCACTCATCACATGCTTCTTCATCAAAGCTTTCACAATTTATTGCCTTCGCAAACAATTTTGCGATTGTTGTTTTTCCGGTACCCCTAGGTCCTGCAAACAAATAAGCATGAGCAATTTTTTTGTTTTTTATTGTATTTTTTAAAATCTTTACAATATAATCTTGGCCAACCACTTCATTAAATTTTGAAGGTCTATATGTTCTATATAATACTTGATAACTCATAATACAATTATTATACAATCTTAAGCCTATTTATTCTTTTTCAAATTATTGCCAAGGGAATATTATCGTTTATCTTTAAAGAAATCTTTTAATAATTGAATATATTCTAATGATTCTATAAATTCACTATCTGGATAATGATTAATGCCTTTTATTTCTTTTATATTGATATTACTACCTAAAGAACCACCTTTTGGATCTTTAGCTAAGTAGTATACTTTTTTAATTCTTGAATTTATAATGGCACCACCACACATAATACATGGTTCAAGAGTTACATACATCTCGCAATCATCCAAATGCCAGTTGTTTAATTTTTTACTGGCTTTTTTAATACATTCTATTTCACTATGAGCAGTTGCGTCTTGTTTCTTTACTTTTTTATTATGAGCCCTAGCCAAAACAACATCATCTTTTACAATGACACAACCTATAGGTACTTCATCTTCTTTATATGCTTTCTTGGCTTCCCTTATTGCCAGATTCATAAATTCTTGTTTATACATAAAATAAAAAGCGCACACAGATAGAGGGTCGTATGGCTGCTACATTCCTGTCCTGACCAAGTTAGAGCATAACTGTTGCGCATAAAGATTATAACTTATTTTTTAAAGATTGAATAGTCTAATTTTTTAAAGTCCATTAGTTCATCTAATATATATGGGCTATCAACTTTTTTATAGCCATGAGGATTAATTCTGATTATCTTTTTAATACCAGCTTCAATACCTGAATTAATACTTCCAGAAGAATCATCAAAGGCAAGTATATTAGCTATATCCGTTTTAGCTAATTCAATTGCTTTGAGATATATTTCTTTTTTATTTTTATTAATTCCATCATCATAAGCAATTCTTGAATAATCAAACCATTTATTTAGACCACAATAATTTAAATAGAAATCAACATTATATTTAATAGAAGCTGAAGCAAGTATCATCTTAATATTATTTTTATCTAGATACTCCAATAATTCATAAGCACCATCAGCTAGTTTGTTTCTATTTTGTTTTTTAGCAAGTTCTTGGTAAAGACTTTCTTTCTTTAATGCATAATCACTAATTGTTTTCTCATCTACTTTTTTATTAACCCTATCGAAGAATTCTTTGATGTTTGTATCATCTTTTTTAGATAAGATAGTTTCTAGTTCATTGTCAAAATTATCTGCATTTCCAATTATCTCTTTATAAATTATCTTCCACGATTCTCCATTCAGATCTTTATCAAAATATAAAGTTCCGTTAAAATCAAATATTACTGTTTCTATCATAATCAATTGTTCCACGTGGAACATTATTCCCCTTTCTTTAAAAAAGATGTTCCACGTGGAACATCTTAAAACTTATTTCTTAGGAACTA
>CAVJSY010000188.1:0-2716 GCA_963652285.1 Oribacterium sp. | reverse complement strand
CAACATAAGCATCCTTAGTTGCATTTGTAGCAGTATTTCCCTTAATAGCAGGTTCAGTATTAGTAATTTTATAATCAATCTTTTCTGGTAATTCAATTCCTAATAATTCATTTTCAAAGAAGATAAGAGTTATTTCTAATCCTTCTTTTAAATACTTAACTTCATTCTCAATTTGATTTTTATCAACATCAACTTGTTCATATGTTTCCATATTCATAAAACTATAAACATCACCAGTAGAATATAAGTACTGCATTTTAGATTTACTAACATGTGCTGTAGGAACCTTAGTACCAGCATTAAATGAATATTCTGCAATAGAACCAGTTCTCAAATTCTTAAGTTTAGCCTTTACTATAGCAGCACCTTTACCAGGTTTTACATGTTCTGAAGATAAAACTTGATATAGATTACCATCATAAAGAATAGTAAGACCATTCTTAAAATCATTAACATTAATCATTATTGCACTCCCTTTCTAATTATTTGCTTTCTTTATGTAAAGTAGTTTTACGACATTTAGAACAATACTTATTTAAATTTAAACGATCAGTAGTATTCTTCTTATTTTTACTAACTCTGTAATTAGCGTTTTTACATTCGCTACAAGTTAAAGTTACTAATTCTCTATTTTCAGTCTTTTTAGCCATAATATTCCCTCCTTAAAACATAAGTCTAATGTATTATAACACATTATTTATAAATTTCAAAGTATTTATTTACAATTTTTGAAGATATTCTCCTATTAATACCAGAAGTTACAGTAGCATCAGCAGTAGCAACATCAGGACTAACAACAACAATACTCATCTTTGGATTATCATAAGGAGCATATCCAACAAAACTAGTAGATATAGTTTCAGTATCAACTTTACCATCTGAATCAGTATCAATAAAACTCTGACTAGTACCAGTCTTACCAGCACCTATATCATTGTAATCTCCCATATATCCATAACCTAAACCATAACTAACAACTGCTCTAAATCCTTCATGTACTCTATCAATATACTTACTATCAACATCAACTCTTCCTAATTCTTTAGCCTCACTAGAATAAATTTTTTCACCAAATTTTTCTTCTTTATCCTTACTAGGCTTATATACTTCCTTAAGTAAAAATGGTTGATATCTAACCCCTCCATTAGCAAGAGTATTAATATACTGTGATATTTGAATAGGAGTATAAGTATCATATTGACCTATTGCAAAATCTAACAAATGACCTGGCATCTTAGATTTACCAGAATATCCCAAACTTTCATTAGGTAAATCAATACCAGTTTTAACACCTAAACCAAACGAAGAATACATATCCCTATACTTAGTAAAAGCATCTTCATTAATAGAAAGTGGACCATCATATACATAATTTCCCCCTCCTACTTTAATAGCAATCTTATACTGATATACATTTGATGAATATGCTAAAGCATTAATATCATTAATATATCCTAAAGTTCTCCAAGAACATTTCAAAGGAGTTGCCTTTATCTTTATACATTCATCAGTTTCATAACTTCCAATATCTATAGCACCATATTTATAACCTACTAACATAGAAGCCCCCTTAACAATAGAACCAGGAGTAACAGAAGTAGTTACAATACCAGGAGTATAATCTACAACCTTATAAGCACCATCATCACCTTTAACCACTCTTTTTCCTGCCATAGCAAGAATAGAACCATCAGTAGGACTACTAACAACCGCAAAAGAATGATCATAATAAGTAGTATTAGGTTCATTCTTAGTAGTAAGAACTTCCTCACTTAATACTTCCTCTAAGTACTTTTGAATATCAATATCAATAGATAATACAATATCATTTCCTCTTTCACCTTCAGAAATAAGCTCATAAGTATTATCACTTTTAACCCTATATTTAGCCTTAGTACCCTTTAAATAATTTTCATATTGATATTCCAAATAACTAATACCAACTCTATCATCTAAACTATATCCATTTTCCAAATAATAATCAGCAAGTTCAGAAGGAATACCCTGAGTAGAACTAGAAACATTACCTAATATAGATTTAAAAACATCTCCATATAAATATATTCTATCCCAATCAAGTTTAGTATTAACTCCTGATAAAGTATCAATATTCTCACTAATTAAAGCATATTCACTATCAGTAACATTAACATTTTTAATAACCTTTTCAGCATAAGAATATCCTTTATTCATTAAATAATAAATGTAACTAGCCTCTTTATCATCTTCATCGTATATAGCCAAATCCTCATCAGTAATTCTTTCAAATATCATATCTTCTATATCATCATCATCTAATTTACGAAGTTTATATTCTTCCCATTCCTTATCTGTAATCTTACTTTTCCCCTCTTTTTTATGATTAATATACCAAAAGTTCTTTAAAATCTTATCACTAAGCTTACTATAATCAACATCAATCATCTTACCAACTTCATAAGCAATTTCAACTTCTTTTTCAGTAGTAACATTACTTTCTTTTTTATAATAAATAGTTTTAACAGCCTCATTATCTACAAGTAATTTATAATTTCTATCATATATTCTTCCTCTAGGAGCTGTACCACTTTCCACAGTCTTCTCTGTAGCAGCAACTAGTTTTTCTTGATACATTTCCTTATCTAACACTTGTAATTGAAATAATCTAGCACCTATACCGCAAAATAACAAAATAGTTATAACAATAATAAATGCGTAGCGTTTCTCAATCATATCT
>CAVJSY010000187.1:0-2763 GCA_963652285.1 Oribacterium sp. | reverse complement strand
TTACAAATAAGAGTACAATCATTTATATAAATGTTAATATTGATAAAAAGGCACCCACTTTAGATATAATTAATTCTAGTGGAGGAAATTGGACAAAAGATGATATAAAAATAACTCTTAACTATTCTGATAAATACTCTGGAATTGATAAGTCCACTATTAAACGGAAAGATAATAAGGATAATAAAGATTGGCAATCTTTATCATATGATGAGAATGATGGCGATATTTGGCAGAATGAAGGTAATATGAAGGGCTGGTATGAAGTTTGTGATTATGCTGGTAACTGTATTGATAAAGATACGATAATTAAAATAGACAAAACTTCGCCTAAATTAACTATTGATAATCCAATTGGAGATAATTGGACTAATAAAGATATAACAGTAGAACTAAAATATTCTGATGGTGCTTCAGGGATAAATCCTAGTAGTTTAAAATGGAAAGATAATGCCTCACAAACTACATGGAAATCATTAGGTAATACTAATACTAGTACTCGTGATGAAACTTGGAGTGGAGAAGGAGATAGAATAGGAACTTATGAAATATGCGATAATGTGGGCAACTGTACTACCGCATCTACTCCAATAAAAATAGATAAAACAGCACCATCAAAGCCAAACATAGATAATCCAACTAGTGGTAATTGGAGTAAAGTTAATTTTAAGTTAACATTATCTAGTAATGACAGTTATTCTGGAATTGCATATTATCAATATACATATAGTGCTGATACAACTACTACTGGTAGTAATCATGATATAAATTGGGTAACTTATTCAAATTCTGCTAAAACTAGTTTTGTTACTTCGGAATTTAGTGCTGAAAGAAATCAATTGGTATATGTTAGAGCTTGTGATAATGTTGGTAATTGTTCTTCTAAAAATAGCACTTATATAAGAATAGATAAAACTGTTCCTACATTAACTATTACAAATCCAACTGGGGGTAATTGGACAAATCAAAATATATCTGTGACTCTTTCTTTTTCTGATAATATTTCAGGAATAAATGCAAGTAGTTTACAATGGAAAGATAATGCATCACAAACTACATGGAAATTATTAGAAAATACTAATACTAGTAATTGTGTTGAAGGTTGGGCTAGTGAAGGGAATAGGGTCGGTTATTACAAAATATGTGATAATGCTGGAAACTGTACTGAAAGGAGTACAAATATTAAAATAGATAAAACTCCACCTACTGATCCAACAAGTTTTACTATAAGCAATGGTAATATTGTTGTAAGTGGTTCTACGGATAAAGAAAGTGGATTTGATCATTATTTTTATTCATTATGGAATTCTTCTTGGACTACAACTCTTGCATCTGGAAATTCTGGTTCTGTTTCATTAAGTAATATAACTAGTGCGGGTACTTATCATGTTTATGCTGGTGCAATGGATAAAGCGGGTAATGCTAGTGGCTCTCCTGGAAGAAAAATTAGCGTTACTGATAAATCTACTAGTTCTTGGTATTCTTGCGATAGTGGCACTAGATCTGGAGCATATTGCTATCATTATGGTACTGTGCGTTATGCTACTTCCTGCAAAACTTGTTCATATTATAGTTCTGATTGTAAATGTGCTAGTGTGAATAGAGCTAATTGTCCTAGTAAATGCCGTAAATCTTATAATAAAGCTTCTAGTTGCACTTCTGCTGGTTATCTTTGGAATAGCGAAGGATATTGTTGGAGTTATTATGCGTATGGTTCTAGTTGTTCTGCTTGCGGTTCTACTAGTAGTCCATATTGTGACAAAGGGTATACTTATTCAAATGGTTCCTGCTACTATACTACGGGGGCTACTTATCATACTTCTAGTTCTTGTTTGTCTGGTTATACTGAATATAATGGTAAATGTTACAAATTGTCATAGGAGGATTTAGATGAAAAAAAAGATATTAATTGCTATTTTATTTCTTTTGATAGCTGCTTTAGTATGTATTACTTTACTTTTTTATATTTATAAGGTTAAAAATTTTAATGAGATAAAGACCAATGATACTTATAAAGAAAATGATGATCAATTGGTTAATTTTGAAAGCAAATATCGGAATTATTCTGATGTTACTACTGATGAAATTGGAGGGGAAAGAGAGTTTAGAAATCTTAAATTTACTTCCGGAAAATTAATGGTGAATGGAGAACATGTCGTCTTTACAGTTACTATTTCTAATGAATCAAAAGAAGACATTAAATTAGGCAAATTTAATATTGTATTTAAGGATAAGGATAATCTGGAGGTTGGTATTCTTGTTGGATATGCAGGTGATGTGATAAAGTCTGGTTCTGAAGTTACTCCTTATATTTCTAGTGATATTAAGATGGATAATGTATATACTTTGGAATATCAGGAATATATAGAAAAATAAATCGATTTGTTTTGATAAGGGATATATGTATTGGCTCTTCTAAATTGAGTGGGGAGCAAAAATGAAAACTTTCTGCCTAATTGGTGGGGAGTTTTTATTATTAACCTTCTAAATTGAGTGGGGACTTTTTAAATGATAGCTTCTAATTTGAATGGGGAGTAATATATAGAAAAAATGACAGATATCAAAACCTGTCATTTTTGCATTACATATGACTTTATTATATAATTAAAGTGCGAAAATAATCATATAATCATATGTAACTTTATAATACCATAATTTTAAAAAAAAAGACACATCTATTTGATATGATCTTCAATTCGAACTAAAAACTAAATTTTCAAAGAACAGTCATTGTCAAGTAATCAATGACTTTATTTTTTCCTG
>CAVJSY010000186.1:0-3118 GCA_963652285.1 Oribacterium sp. | reverse complement strand
ATACTAAATTTTAAAATTATAATAACTATTGACATAAAAAAAGATATATAAATATATACCTCAATTCTAACTAACCTAAAGCTAATTCATTACTTGCCTCTAAAACAATATCACTATCAATTATTGATTTTTCTTTAATTTTGCCAATTATTAATGATTTTGTTAACAAATTATTTGCTATTCTTATAGAACCATTGCATGCTGAATAAATTGCTTCTAAGGCTTGATCATTAAATATTCCAGAGTTTCCATGTGCTATTGTAATCCTACTATTAATATAATTTATTAATTCTTCTTTAGAAATTCCATTCATATTATAACTGACTGTTATTCTTTGATTTAGTGCTTCAAAAGTATTTCTACTTAATATTGAATTTAGTACTGGTTGACCAACAAGAATTAATGAAGCATAATTTTTACTATCTAATTCAAAATTTAATAATATTTTTAAATCATTTAGTATTGATGGTCTTAAATATTGGGCTTCATCAATGATAATGATGACGTTTATTTTTCTATCTTTAACTAAATTAACAATTCTTTCTTGAATTGCCTTAAACATATCTATTTTCTTAAATGGTGGTTCTATATCAAATTCGTAACACAATTGTTTATAAAACTCATATACAGTCAATGTTGACATACATATATAGATTACTTTATATAGATTAGTATTTAAACTATTTGCAAATTTCCTGATGCTATATGTTTTACCAAGTCCAGGATTACCAGTTATAAGTCCAATACCTCTATGGTCTTTTATAAATTCTAGTCTATTATTTAATATTTTTAAATCGTTTGTTTCAAATGAATATTTAATATCTACTTCCTTATCAAATGGATTAAATTCTAATCCATAATAACTCAAATACATTTAAATTCACATCCTTTCTTACTACATTATTTCTTTCCTTTTTATTTTAGAATTTTCTACTTTATTTACAATTTTTATGCTTTCCATTTTTTGATTATTTTCATATATCCAAGCCTTTGTTTTATCTGAATAGTCATATTTAACTACAATCTTTTGACCTATATATTTTGTTGGAACTTCATATTCTATTTTGTTTATATAAGCAATTGAATCACTCCTTATTCTTGGATATGCTGTATGTAAAAAATACTCATCAAGAACATTATTATCTATTTTTTTTATTCTATCTTGATCTTTAAACCATCTTTGTTTCGGACTAACATTTTTATCATTTATTCTTAGTGAACTATGAATTTTATTGTTATAATCATTAACAAATTCATTTAACATATCATTAAGTTCTTCTATAGATTTTATTTCATCCCATCTAATCCCTCGCATCCAAGTTTCTTTCATAGTATGAAACCATCTTTCAATTTTAGCTTTTGATTCTGGCGAATATGGTTTGGTGTAAATTAACGCCATTCCAACATTTGCACAAATAATACCTAATTGTTCATTTTTATATGTCTTGCCATTATCTAAAAATATTCTCTTAGGAATTCCATATTTTTTTAATGCTTCCTTAAAAGTAGTTTGAAAATTTATTGCGTTATCTTCATAATAAAATTTTGCATTAGTTATTAATCTTGATGCATCATCTATTATGGCTATTAAATATGTTTTGATTTTTTTATTATTCATAGTTAAGTATGGACCATGTGATGTATCTGCATCCCACATGTCATTTGCAAATTCCATTTCAAATGCTCTTCGATCTATTTTTGTAACATCACTAAATAGTAAATAATGCTCTCTTATGAATTTTAAAATTGTTGATTTTGATACTTCGTTTTCATTTATATAGCCTTCCTCTATAAGTTTCCGATAAATAAGTGTACCACTTATATGTGGAAAAGTCTTTTTATATTCAACAATTTTATCTTGAACTTCTTTTTTTAACTTCCTTGATGTATTTAAATCTGTTCTTGATTTTGGAACTAATCCGTCATATCCTTGGTTTCGATATAAAAGATACCATTTTTTTATTGTCGTTACGCTAAATGTTATTTCTTTTCCTAATAAATCATATTTGGATTGCGATATTCTTCGAAAATAATCCATTTGTGTTTTATCTTCATATGTACCATTAACAACTGGTGATATTAGCCCATAGCGAAATAAGGCGATGGTATTTTTTAATTCGTCTCTATCTTTTTGCTCCATATTGTCACCTCCTTTTTGATAGCAATTTTATTGTAATTTAATTCAATGAAAATTAATATGCTAATGCTATTCAAAACCCCTTAAGGGGTTACACATAAAGGTACACAGGTTATTTTAAATAAGAAAAATGGATGTCTATAATTATCAAAAAATTCCATAAGAAATGCTTCCTTAAGTAAATATATTTTTTCTATTATTACATTTATTTTATGATTTACCTGTAAAACTACTGATGATGGTAATAAATACATTCTCATTTTTATTAACCAATCATAGAAAAGTTTATGAGTTATTTGATATTTTTCTATTATTTCATTTATCTTTTGCTTTTTTATTACACGCAAATAAATACTCTCTATAATTAAACTAGCCTCATGAATATGATAAGGTAATACAAAACTAGGCAATAATGCATGATACTTTTGATTATTTTTATCTTTACTACAATATTCACATTTTAATACTTGTATTGTTATTATAATGTTTTTCTTTTCATTATTTATAATTATACTTAGGTTTCTTTCATATGTTTTATGTGAATGCAAGGTTCCTTTTTTATTACAGTTAGGGCATTTTAAATCCTCAAAATAATTACATTTACAATAATTGTAATAATCAGATATTAAAATTTCTAATGTAGATTCACAATTTTTATAGTTAAAAGTATTGATTTTATTTATATTTAATGCTATCATACTATCACATCCGTTCATTCTATTTATGGATTGTTTGGATTAAAAAGAAAATATACCTTGGTCGGATATTTCTTTTTTTATGCAAACAACTACATTAATTTTCCATATAAAAACTAGACCATATTTAAATCTAGTTACAATAATTTAAAAATTATTATGTACTTTATTTTACACATTTTTCTTATCTGTGTCTATATTAATTATGAATTTTTTCTTTATATTAGGATATAATAACTTGCTCATTAACAATTCATCATTCTTCCTAAGTCGGCTCTGTTTATTC
>CAVJSY010000185.1:0-3210 GCA_963652285.1 Oribacterium sp. | reverse complement strand
TAGGACTAGGAACAGACTCAATTAACCTTAAAATACCTTTAGTATCTAATGTATCCGTTAGATAATTCTTTCCATCTTTTTGAGATTTCATTTTCAGTTGTACGATATTTTCGTACAACTCACTTCCTTCATTAATTAATTTTCTTTTTAAATCAGTCCAATATCTCTTTGGCATATTACTATCAGTTAAAGCACTAATCACATCAATAACACTAAAATAATAATCTCCTTTCTCACTACTCCATACACTTCTAATAGTGTTATTCTCAAATAAATTTGAAATAGTTTTTAATTTACTTTCTACCATAAACCATTCACCTCATAAAAAAAATATCATATATAAAATTAATTGTCAATGCTTTTTGCAAACATTTGTTTGTTATAAAAAAATAAGAAGACAAAAATCCTCTTACTTTACAACAATATTAACTATTTTATTTTGTACAACTATCTCTTTAACAATATCCTTACCAAATATATTTTTATAAACATTATCATTTGCCTTAGCAATTTTTAATACTTCTTCTCTATCCAAATCCTTATCAACTACAATAGTACCTCTTAATTTGCCATTAACTTGTACTCCAATTTCAATAGAAGACTCTAACAATTTACTAGAATCATATGTAGGCCAAGAACTACTAGAAAATTCATCTCCCAAATTATTTATTTCATTTAATTCTTCAGTAATATGAGGAGCAATAGGATTTAATAAATGTAGTAATACTCTATAATCACTCTTAGTAATACTAGGAAGTTTATCCATATCATTTAACAATATCATCAAAGAAGATACAGCAGTATTGTAATTCATGCTAAGAATATCATCTCCTACTTT
Source organism: Oribacterium sp. (assembly GCA_963652285.1). Taxonomy (GTDB): domain Bacteria; phylum Bacillota_I; class Bacilli_A; order RF39; family UBA660; genus RUG11198. The sequence goes on along the minus strand of CAVJSY010000185.1, from coordinate 2,372 downwards.
CTTGATAGTTTTATTAATTAAACTCTCAATACTAGAAGTATAACCAACATTATTATTTAACCTATCTTGCAAATTCCAAATACGATTTAAAAATTTATTACAACCTTTTAATCCATTTTCACTCCAAGAAGCATCCTTAGTATAATCACCAATAAACATTTCATATACTCTAAGAGCATCAGCACCATAATCTCTCACCATATCATCTGGATTAATAACATTCCCCTTACTCTTACTCATCTTTTCACCATTAGAACCTAATATCATACCATGACTAACTCTAGTCCAAATCATCTCTTTATTAGGAACTAATCCAATATTATACAAGAATTGTACCCAAAATCTAGCATACAATAAATGTCTAGCAGTATGTTCCATACCACCATTATACCAATCAACTCTATTCCAATATTTCATAGCGTCCATTGAAGCAAAACACTTATCATTATGTGGATCCATAAATCTTAAGAAATACCATGAAGAACCAGCCCAGTTAGGCATAGTATCAGTTTCCCTTCTAGCATATCCACCACACTTAGGACAAGTAGTATCAACAAAAGAAGAAATTTTCGCAAGTGGACTTTCACCATCATCAGTAGGTTCATATTCTGCAACATCCGGAAGAAGTAATGGTAACTCTTCTTCTGGTATTGGTTGCCAGCCACATTTTTCACAATATACCATAGGAATTGGTTCACCCCAGAATCTCTGTCTAGAAAATATCCAATCTCTCATTTTATAATTAACACATCTCTTAGCAACTCCCATATTCTCTAACTTATCGCAAATCGCTTCTTTAGCATCTTCTACTTTCATACCAGTAAATTCTTCTGAATTAATTAATTTACAATCCTTACCTAAATAATCTCCCTTTTCAAAAGCACAATTAGAAATATCTCTACCATCTATAACCTGTATCATTTCCAAATTATGTTCTTTAGCATACTCATAATCTCTTTGATCATGAGCTGGAACTGCCATAACTGCCCCAGTACCATAACTTCCAAGTACAAAATCTCCTAAAAATACTGGAACTTCTTTACCATTTACAGGATTTATAGCCTTAATACCTTTAACAATACATCCACTCTTACCTTTAGATAGTTCGCATCTATCCATATTGCTCTTTTTTGATGTTTCCTCTATATAATCCATTACCTCTTTTTTATTTTCTACTCTAGGCATAAGTTCTTTAATTAATTCACCATCAGGAGCAATAACAAAAAAAGTAACACCATAAACAGTTTCAATACAAGTAGTAAATATAGAAAACTCTCCACCACCTACTATTTGTACTTTCATTTCAACACCAAGAGATTTACCTATCCAATTAATTTGACCTAATTTAACCTTAGGAGCAAAATTAGTATCATCTAAACCTTTAAGCAAATCCTCAGAATAATCACTCATTCTAAGCATCCATTGAGATTTTTCTTTTTGAACTACAACAGAACCACATCTCTCACATACTCCACCAGCAGCATCTTCATTAGATAAAACACTCTTACATTTAGGACACCAATTAACAGGAATAGTATCTTTATAAGCCATACCATGCTTATAAAATTGTAAAAACTGCCACTGAGTCCACTTATAATACTCAGGATCAGTAGTAGAAAACTCTCTATCCCAATCAAATGAAAATCCCAAAGATTTCATTTGACCTTTAAAAGTCTTAATATTAGCCTTAACAGCATCCTTAGGATGAATATGATTTTTTATTGCATATTGCTCTGCAGGAGCACCAAAAGCATCCCATCCCATAGGATACAATACATTATATCCCTGCATTCTCTTAATTCTAGCAATAGCATCTTGCGCTGTATAACTTCTAACATGTCCTACATGTAATCCAGCTCCAGAAGGATAAGGAAATTCAACTAACACATAATAAGGTTTTTTATCACTATTATTAACAGCCTTAAACGTCTTTTCTTTATCCCAATGCTCTTGCCATTTCTTTTCTATTTTTCTGTAATTATACATCACTCTTACCTTCTTTCCAAATATAATATCTGCCTAACAATCCATAACAAATAACAATTAAAAGTAATAATAATACAATTCCAATTACTACCTGCAATATAAATCCTTTAACCAATCTTACTACAATAATATAAGTTGTAGAAATAATAAATGTATTAATAAGACTATAAGCCCATACAAATTTCTTGTAATTAATTTTCTTTATATTCAAATGATATACACCCTTAAGATAATATAACTCTTGAGGAACTTTATTTTTATTATATTTTTGTTTCTTTCTAACAAATAAAAAATAATTTAATACAAATATAAGAAAAAAAACTATCAAATACTCAAAAAATGGATTCATAGACATCTTCACCTTTCACATATAAATATTAGCACAT
>CAVJSY010000184.1:0-3243 GCA_963652285.1 Oribacterium sp. | reverse complement strand
TGATAAAATAGTACTAGGAAGTGAAGAAATGAAAAAAGAAATAAAAAAATTAATTTATAAAAATTTAAAATGGATAATTTGTTTCATATGCTTAATATTATTTTTAGCATTAGCAGAAGATGTATTTAATCATGAAATAATGAAAGGGGATATAATAGGTTATGAATTTATATCAAAAAATTTAATTAAAAAATCATTGACCCCCCTTTTTAAATTAATAACTTGGTTTGGCAGTGCTACATGTTTGATATTATCAACAATATTTTTATTTCTAGTTATTAAAAATAAAAAAATTGGATTAGTAATTGGAACTAATGTTGTTTTAGTAACAATATTAAATCAAGTATTAAAATTTTTACTTCAAAGGCCAAGGCCGACAAAATATAGAATAATCAATGAAGTTGGATACAGTTTTCCATCCGGACATTCAATGGTTAGCATGGCTTTTTATGGATACCTAATATATTTAGTCTATAATAATATAAAAAATAAATATTTAAAAACATTATTAATTATTGTACTATCGCTTTTAATAATAATGATTGGGATTAGCAGAATTTATTTAGGAGTACATTATACAAGTGATGTATGTGCTGGCTTTTTAATATCTATATCATATTTAATAATATATATAAATATGACGAGAAAGTTTATAAAATAGAACAAAAAACATTATTCATAACTAAATGGAGTTTTAAGGAGTTGATTTAATGGACTTAGATAATATAAAAAATAATTTAATTATTGAAATAGAAAAACTAATTAAAATTATCAAAAAAGAATATCCCAATCTTGTTGATATTCCAAAAAACTATGATTTACAAAAAATAGTGCATATAAAAGATATGGGAACAATATCCTTATTTGTAAGTAATAAAAATTTTTATTTCCCCAAAGATGCACTGAAAGTATTAAACAAAATAAAAAAAATACCAGGTTTTGGTATAATGAAAAATCATAAAACTTGTAAGAAAGATAATATAATAATAAACAATAATACTTACATAACTTATTTAAAACATGCATTTTTAAAAGGTTTAACAGGAGAAGAATACTATAAAGAAATTTTACTTCATGAAACTATGCATTTTTGCGGAAGCGGAGGAGCTACTGCGATTAGGGAAGGAATAAACGAATTAAAAACAAGACAGTTGGCAAAAAAATATAATTTATTAACTTCCTCATGTGGTTACCCAAAAGAAACAAAAATAGCATATGAATTAGAAAAAATATTTGGAGAAAATATTATGAATAAAATAGCATTCTCAAAAAGTCACCATGAAATAGAAGAAATATTAGATGCAGTATCACCTGATGCCTCAAAATTTTTCTTCGATCTAGAAAAGATAATGGAAGAAGAGTTTCACAATAAGTATATGAAATACAGTTTTCCAGGATTAATGGGTCCTCTAAAAAAGACACAAAAATATAATTCCATAAATTATAAAAAAGCATATAAATTAATAGATGATTATAAGAAAAGTTTATAATATTAAAATTAATTTCAATTATCTTTCAAATTAAGTATTTACTAAATAAAATATATTTGCTATACTTAAAACGTAAAGAATAAGAGGAGATAAAATGGAAAATAAAGAAAAAATGTATCATATAAATTTATCAAAAAAAGATATAGAGGGTGCTAAAATAGCAATATTACCAGGAGATCCTGGAAGAGTAGGAAGCATTGCTAAATACTTAGAAAATCCCAAAAAAATATCACAAAATAGAGAATATACAGCATATTTAGGAAATTTAAAAGATAAAAAAGTATTAATAATATCTACAGGAATGGGAGGACCATCTACCGCTATATGTGTAGAAGAGTTAGCCCAAATTGGAATTACTCATCTAATTAGAGTAGGAACAAGTGGTGGAATGCAATTAGAAGTATCAGCAGGTGATGTAGTTATTGCCACTTCTGCTATAAGACAAGAAGGAACAAGCAAAGAATATTTACCAATAGAATTTCCTGCAGTAGCAGATTTAGGTGTAGTAATAGCACTTAAAAATGCAGCCCAAAAATTAAATTTAAATTATCATACAGGAGTAGTACATTGTAAAGATAGTTTTTATGGTCAACATAGTCCAGAAAGAATGCCAGTATCGTATGAATTACAAAACAAGTGGAATGCTTGGATTAAAGGTGGAGCACTTTGCAGTGAAATGGAAACTTCAGCACTATTTACAGTAGCAAGTACCTTAAAATTACATGCAGGAGCCATATTACTTGTAATATGGAATCAAGAAAGAGAAAAACAAGGACTAACCCAAGAAAACTGCTTTGACACAGATAGAGAAATAAAAGTAGCGATCGAAGCCACAAAAGAATTATTAGAGAAATTTTAATAAAGAAATTAAAATTCTTTTTCTTGCCGAAATAGCTTAGCTGGTAGAGCAACGCACTCGTAACGCGTAGGTCGCGGGTTCAAATCCTGCTTTCGGCACCATTATTAGATAATCAAAAATTAGATATAAATGTCAAGTAAAGATTTTTCACTAAATTTTTGGCATAATTGCATAAAAAGGAGTGATTTAAATGGAAAAAATATATTATGAAGTGCCATCTATTGAAAGAAAGAATGATGCAATTGAATATATTAAGGAACATTATAAATATAAATCTAATATAAATGGAACAGGGGGATTAGATAGATACCTTGATAACTATGAAGGATGGTTGGAAAAATTAGAAAAAGATTATACAATGATACCAAGTGAAGAAAGAGTTCCAACAAGAACATATTTTTTAGTAAGAGAAAGTGATAATCGAATTATAGGAATGATTAATATTAGAACTGCCTTAAATAAAAGACTAAGCAAATGTGGAGGTAATATTGGTTACAGTATTCGTCCAACAGAAAGAGGCAAAGGATATAATAAGATAAATTTATATTTAGGACTAAAAGTATGCAATGAATGTGGACTTGAAACCGTATTTATGGACGCTGATTTAGATAATCCTGCATCTTGGAAAACTATGGAAGCCTTAGGAGGCGTAAGAGTAAAAGAATTTTATAGTGAAGATGAAAAATGCATGATTGTAGATTATAATATCAATATAAAAAATGCACTTGAAAAAATAAAAATCGCACTCTCGTGAATTAATTCGTGAGTTAGATTTTTCCTTTTTTGCTTCTAAAAACATTTACTTTTGTGATTACATATGGTATTATTGTTATGGTGGCAATATGATTATTTCTAGGGGAAAACTATATGATAAATGTAACAATGTTAGAAATG
>CAVJSY010000183.1:0-3258 GCA_963652285.1 Oribacterium sp. | reverse complement strand
TGGCATTAATATGCGAAAAAATAGATACTAAATTTTATATGAATATAATGGTAAAATACTAATTGGGTATATAAATCTCTAATTTTAATCAAATTAGAATACCTGATTTATATTTGAAACAAAGAAAGGGGAACGCATATTCTTAAATAAGACTATGCTTTATATTAGATGAAAAAAAATATTAAACATCCTTTGATACTATTATTTTTATTAATAACTTTAATATCTGCATTTATATTCGTGCCATACATTATTGGAGATAAAGCCTTTATTGTTGGTTGGGATATGCAAACAATATATGATTCCAATTTTGAAAATTTAAGAACTGTTTTACAAGATTGGGTAAATAACGGAACTAAACCATTTTGGACATGGTATAGCTATTTAGGAAATGATTTTTATTCTAGCAAATTATTTTATTTTAATGATTTCTTTGAGTGGCCTTTTGCATTAACAAATATTAGCTATGAAAATGCAATTATGATAATGAGCTATATAAAGCTATTGATTGCTGGTTTTGGTTTTTATGCATATTCTCACTACAATCGTTATAGCTCTTTTACTTGTTTAGTTGGATCAATAATATTTACTTTTTCTTCGTATATTTTATATGTTATTCCTCATCCATTTTTTGCCTCGTTCTTTGTCTTTCTACCACTTTATTTCTTGAGCGTAGATCGATACATTAAAGAAAAAAAGAAATATATGTTTATCTTCATGGTATTTTTCATGTTCTTAAACAATTATTATCAATTCTATTCTTTATCTTTATTTACAATTATGTATTACATTTGGAGATGGGAAAAAGAATATCATAGTTTTAAAAACATGATGAAAGAAGCTTTTAAATTGATTGGTTATTATCTAGTTGGAATGCTTCTATCTTGTTTTGCTTTAATACCTGAAGCTTTAAATATATTAGGAAATACTAGAGTTGGATCAAGAAGTAGTACATTTGTATTTGAAAGTGTGATTCCTTACTTAGAATATATTTTTGGTCTAATTCTTCCTGCTAGTGCATTAGCGGAAAGAGGAACAGCAATTTCTCACTTGTTTAAATATGTTACAAGTAAAGATTCTGTAATGATTGTTTATTTATGGTCATCCTCTATTGTGACTTTATTGTTCCCACAATTATTTACAAAAAAGAATAAAGGAAAGTTCACAATTCTTTATCCAATCATTGTTTCTGTATTTGCATTAATACCTATTTTATCTAGTGCAATGCATGGATTTAGTGAACCATCATTTAGATGGTTAGCTTCTCCAATATACTTACTAATAGTGAGTATATTACCTTTAATTGAAGATCCTTCTAGGATTGATCAGAAATTACTAAAAATCTCAATGGTGACTATTGCTATTTTGATGGCATTAGCTACGCCAATTAGTGCCATTATTTCGGGGTATGGTTTAGATAATTTAGGGAATGAAGTTTATTTGCCAATTTTATTTATTCCTACATTTGTTATTATTGGAATCTGCATTTATAAAAACAAAAAGAAGGTAATGTTAATAGCTTTAACAATAGAGTTATGTTTAGTTTCATATATGTCTTTTTATGGTAGTCCTGCATTAGCAAGTATGAATGATGCTGATTATGAAAGAGAAAGCTATTTGATGGGCGCTAAAAATGAATATACTAATTTCACACTAACGTTAGATGAAAATAATATAAATGAATTTTATAGAAATTATATTGATCCAATTAACGTGTATTGGGGAGTGTCAACATCGTATAACTTAGATTTTAATATCATGGGATTATTAGCATATGATAGTACATACCTTCCATCACTATCAGATATGATTACTTTAGATCAAGAACATGTACAACATTACTTACCATGGACATTTAATATTCAAAATTCAAATATTATGACATTAGTCAGTACAAAGTACGCTGTTGTTATGAATGAAGAGGATGTACCTTTTACCAATTATCAATTTGTAGCAAATTATTATTCCATGAAAGTATATGAAAACTTAGATTACTACAATTTAGGAAAAACATATAACCAGATTATGACTTATGATGAATACGATTCTTCAATGTCAAATTTAGTGACATCCGTTGTTATAGCACATAGCGAAGATGAAGAAGAAATTGAATCACTATTAGGAAATGAAATTGTCACAATTGATACAGTTCATAAAGAAAGTAATTACTTATTCGCAGATATTACTACTACAGAAAAAGGCTTTGTCATTATTTCCGTGCCTTATGATAAAGGGTGGTCTACAAAAGTGAATGGAAAAATAGTTAAAACTTATTCTGTAAATGGAGGCTTAACTGGTATCCCACTTGAAGAAGGATATAATTCAATTGAAATGAATTTCACACCACATGGTTTAAAAGAAGGTATATATGCTTCAATGGCAGGGGTAGTCATCTTAGCAATTATTGTCCTATATGATGGCATAAAGAAGAAAAATAAAAATTTATAAAAAGATAACAAAAAAGCAGATGATATTAAGAAATCGTCTGCTTTTTGATATGAAACGGATAAATTCGGTGAAATAATTAGTGGAAAAGTCAAAAATTTAGCGAAATTTAGCGAAAAATCAACATTTTCTATTGACTAGACTTTATAAAATACTAGATACTATAAATAACAAATAAACAAGTCCTAAAGAAATCATACTTGGAAAGAATGATCCAGATTGATTATACAAATAAGAACAAATACAAACAGTTATAGCATTAAACAAGTAATGACTGATTAAATTTATAAAATTAAAACCGATATTTAGGTAGAAGGAAAAGACAACAGTATAAATTAAACCAAACAAAGCACCAGAAACTAAAATGATCAACAATTCTTTGGAATGAATTCGCATATGATCTGTTAAGCATTTAAATCCTATATTAATCAGAATTGAATGCATAAAGCTATAAGCAATTAAAATTGCTGGTAATGCAAAAATATAGGATTTAGTAGTACTAATATCAGGTTCTAATAAATTTAAATGAAAGATAAATTTATTTAATGCTAATAATAATGAAAAAAGAATAATTCCTACAATTGAATAAAATATCGCATTATTCATATTACTTTTGGAACGGTTGTAATGAATACCAAATAAATTCCAATCGTAAATTATAAGAATAGTTCCACATAAATTAAGACTAAACATATATGCTAATGTTTGATTATTAATTAGCATATTAACAACCCAAGCTATTCCTGGAGTGATACAGAAAATAGCTAATGATAAGATGATTCTTTTAATAGACAATCTTGAACTGTATATCAC
>CAVJSY010000182.1:0-3325 GCA_963652285.1 Oribacterium sp. | reverse complement strand
GTTTACGTCGTTGTTTTTATTTTGTCAAATTGTAACTTTTATTTTTGAAAAATCCCTTATTATATAGAAAAAGATTAATCGGAAAATGATTAATCTTTTAAATTAGGTTTAAATATAATTTTAACAGCAGCATCTTTTCCACTAGTAAGTCTATCAAAAGATTTTTGAGCTTCATCTAAAGATACTTTAGCATCTATATATTTTAAAACATTAATTTTTTTATTTGCCATTAATTCTATACAAGTATCAAACTCTTTTTCAGTATATGCTATAGCACCAAGCATTTTAACTTCACCCATAACACCTACTACAGTAGGAATAGTAACTGCTCCTAAAGATACTCCAACTAAAACAACTGTACCACCAGGTTTTACTAACATTAGTGACTCACTAACAGCAGCAGAATTACCACAACATTCAATAACAACATCAAATCCACCATTAGTCTTAGTTTTCAATGTACCAATTGTATTTGTGTCCATTGCATCATAATATTCATCAACCTTACCAAAACCTACAGCCTTTCTACCTCTTTTAGCATTAGTTTCTAACATTGCAATATAAGTAACACCATTTAATTTAGCAAACTCTGCAGCCATAAGTCCTATAATACCACCACCAATTATAAGTACACGACTACCAATTTTAATATCTGCCAAATTTACTGCATGTAATGATACAGCAGAAGGTTCAACCATAGCAGCCTCATCATCACTAACATTATCAGGTAATTTTCTAACCATATCAGGTCTACAACTAGTATATTCTGCATAAGCACCTGGATTAGTAAGTGAAAGTCCCACAGCCTTTAACCAAGTTTTAGCGCAATATTGAGGATTTCCAGTTTTGCATGCCTCACATTCTCCACAAGGAGAAATAGGAAGTCCAGTAACTCTATCTCCTATTTTTAAGTCTTTTCTACTACCTGGATCAACTACTTCACCAGAAAATTCATGTCCCATAACCAATCCTTTAGGTTCTCCTGATACAAAATAGTGAATATCAGAACCACAAATACCACAAGAATTAACCTTTATAACAACTGAACCATCTTCAGATACAGGTTTATTTATTGTAGAACTTTCAACCATTTTAGCCCCTACAATTTTAACACACTTCATTTTTACCTCCATATTCTATCATGTACATTATAGCACACTCTAACAATTAATTGCAATACAAATTAAGAATAAATGCAAAAAATCGGCCGTAGATAATATAAATCTAGGCCGTAATTAATTAGTAATAAACATATTATTCATCAATAAAATTTTTAGATAATAATTTAGATAATATTATAGCCATCTTCTCTTCACTTTCTAATATTGGAACTTCATTAGAAATAATAATAACACTACCTATGGCATCACCATTATTAACAACAGAACTAAAAGAATAATAGCCGAATTCTTCTATATCCTTAACAAAAGAAAAAGATTTTTTTTGTCTTTCAACAAAACTATCCCTTCTTTCAATAGACCTAATAGTAAAGTCACTTATTTCCTTACCAGAATATTTCTTCTTCAATGGTCCACTTACCGCAATAACTTTATCTCTGTCTGTTACAACAATATTATGTTTTATAACCTGATTAAATGTCTCTACATACTTAAGTGCAGCATCCTCTACACTCTCAATAGGTGAATACTTTTTTAATATAACACTATCATCATCAACAAATATTTCTAAACTATCTCCATTTTTAATACGCATATTTTTTCTAATTTCTTTAGGTATAACAATTCTTCCTAAATCATCAATCCTTCTAATAACACCTGTAGTTTTCAAAATATCACTCCATTCTAGTAATATTTTGGATATTTTTAGAAAAATTATAACTTAAAAAAAGAAAATATTTCTATTTTCCTTTAAAAACATTTTTTAAATAATTTAATAAAATCTTCCTTAGTAACTTCTCTTGGATTTCCACCAGTACAAGGATCATTTAAAGCTTTTTCCGCAAGAATTTCTATATCCTCTTCCTTACCTCCAACATCTTTAATATGTTGTGGAATATCTAATCTTAGAGCTAAATTTCTAATAGCATTTACTACCATAGAAATTGCTTCTTCTTCTGTAGTCCCTTCCATAGGAAGACCAAAAGCAAGTCCCATATCTCTAAATCTTTCAGGACATACTTCACCATTCCATTCCATGATATATGGAAGAAGTAAAGCATTAGCAACACCATGTGGAGTATCATAAAGAGCACCTAATTGATGTGCCATAGAATGAACTATTCCAAGACCAACATTAGAAAATCCCATACCAGCAATATATTGAGCCAATCCCATATTATTAATAGCATCTTTATCACCATTATATGCTGCTTCCAAATTATGATAAATAATTTCCATTGCTTTTAAATGAAACATATCTGTCATAGTCCAATGAGCCTTAGTAATATAACCTTCCATAGCATGAGTTAGAGCATCCATACCAGTAGCAGCAATAGTACCTTTAGGCATTCCAGCCATTAACTCAGTATCAATAATTGCCATAACAGGAATATCATTAGGATCAACACAAACTAATTTAACAACTGCATCAGTATCAGTAATAACATAATTAATAGTTACTTCAGCAGCAGTACCAGCAGTAGTAGGCATTGCAATTATAGGCATAGCTTTATTTTTGGTATCAGCAACACCAACTAAAGACTTAACATCATCAAATTCTGGATTATTCATTATAATACCAATAGCCTTAGCAGTATCAATAACTGAACCACCACCAACAGCGATTAAATAATCAGCACCAACACTCTTACACTTTTCTAATCCTTCCTTCACATTAAAAATAGTAGGATTAGGTTTAATATCACTATAAATTTCATAAGGAATATTATTACCATCCAATATTTCCAATACCTTATTAGTAACACCACAATTAAGTAAAGTATTATCTGTTACTAATAATGCTTTTTTAAATTTTCTTCTTTTTATTTCATTAGGAAGTTCACTTCTAGCACCCCATCCAAAATAAGAAGTTTCATTTAATATAATTCTATTAGTCATTTTATATCAACTCTCCTTACTACTAATTGAATCTAAAATAATTATAGCAATCCATTTTTTTAAAGTAAAGAATAGTAAAATAACTTTACATTAATTATTTTACTTAATGTCTATCAAAAAAATTTCCATACAAGTTTCTAATATTTTTACATTCTTCATTATAAAAAGTATTCATAACATTTTCTATAGCGCCAAATCTATTCTCATAAGAATAATCAAGTACCTTGGAAACACTTCTCTTTAATTCTTTAAGGGATTTTTCAAAAATAAAAGTTACAATTTGACAAAATAAAAACAACGACGTAAAC
>CAVJSY010000181.1:0-3421 GCA_963652285.1 Oribacterium sp. | reverse complement strand
AATGATAATGATATGTATTGTACTAATTGTGGCGCTAAAAGAAATTTCAAAAATGGATCTTCAAATAATGACAATAATTATCCATTATTTTTAATAATATCTTTGCTTTTTCCGATAGTAGGAATTGTATTTTATGTATTGTATAGAAAAAAATCAAAAAAAGCTAAAAATTATTTGATTGCAGCTTTAATAAGGATAGCGTTGCAAATAGTAGTTATAGTTTTAGCAATATTTTTAGACTATTATGTGTATTATAAGACAATTGATAATTTTGACAGAATAGATAATTATATTGAAGAAAATAAGGATGATGATGAAAATAACTTTTCAGACATGTATGAATTGGTAGAATTTGATAAAAATTTGCAACAATATGTTGAACTTGCTAAAGAAAAATACCAATCTGATGGTAGCGCTAATGTGTGCTATGATATTGATAATTTATCTCAGAGTTTAAAGTATGATGGTAGTATTGAGATATCTAATGTGGATGAAGAATTAGTAGTAATGATATGGCTAACGGATGGTAATTATTATGTTAGTGCTATTAATTATGATGATTATGATATAAGTAAAATTAAAAATGGTAATGAAATAGAAAAGAGTTGCAAAATTGATACTCCAAGTAATTCGTTATAGTTATTAAGTAAAAACTAAGACATATATTTTAATGTAGGTGGTATAATGAAAAATATAATTAAATTTTTAGGACTACTTTCATTAATATGTTTTAGTTTTTTTTATACGGATAAGGTTATGGACGTGGCTTTGGAACAGGATAAAATAATGATAAGTATAAATAATGTTAAAGATGATTATAGGGAAGATGCTATTGATGCTATTATTGATAATGATACTATAATACCTGGTACTAGTGGTAGAGAGGTAGATATAGAAAAAAGTTATAGTAATATGAAAAGTATAGGACTATTTCATGAGAATTATTTGGTATTTAAGGATGTAATGCCTAAGTCAACTTTAAATGATAATATGGATAAGTATATAATAAAAGCTAATGGTAGTAAACAGATAATATCTTTAATTTTTATAGTTGATAATGATAGTGATTTTAATATGATATATAATATAGCAAAATCTAAGAATGTTAAAGTTAATTTATTCTTAGATTATGAATATTTAAATAAGAAGATAAATAGTCTTAATAAGATAGTCGATGTTTCAATATATAGTTATGGTGAAGATGGAAAATATACAAAAGATAATATAATATATACTAATAATTTAATAGAGAGAATTACTAAAAGGAAAGCTAATTATTGTTTAGTAACTGATAAGAATAGTAGTAATTTAAAAGTATGCTCTGATAATAAAAGTTATACAATATATCCAAATTTAATCATTAAGGATAATCTATTATCTATAGTAAAAAACGGAGTATCCAAAGGAGATTTAATATTAATTGATATTAATAAGAATAATATAAATCAATTACCTTCCGCTATAGAATATATTAATGCTAAAGGTTTAGATTTTGAATATTTAGATGAAATATTAAGTGAAAAAAATAACCTCTTAGAAATAAGAGGATAATTTTCTTGGTTGCCATAGTTGGATTCGAACCAACACGTGATGCGGTCAGAGCGCACTGCCTTACCGTTTGGCTATATGGCAATAACAATTTAATTATACACATATTTAATTTTCTAGGCAAGTATTTTTTGATATTTTAATTAGTTTTTTCTTTCTTTTTTCTAAACCTTGTGATATTATATTAGTAGGAGTTGAGTTTAAATGAAAGAAAAGTTAGAAAGTATTGATAAGAAAAAATTATTGTATTTAGGTGGAGGCCTTGTAGCAATAATTTTAGTATTTTTAATATTTAATATTATTGGAACAAAATTGTTTTCTAAAAGTAGTTATGATGAAATTGAGAATATTATGAAGAATGCTGCTGTTAAGTATTATAAAGATAATGAGTCAGATTTACCGAAAGAAAATGGTGGTAGTAAAGAGGTTGATGATTCTACTTTAACAGAGGAAAAATACATGAAATCTATGGAGAAACTTTTAAATGATAAGAATAAAAGTTGTACTGGTAAAGTAAGAGTTACTAATGTTAACAATAATTATAAATATACCCCAATACTTGATTGTGGTAAAGATTATACTACTAGTTCTTTTATTGATTATTTAAAGAAAAATACTCAAGTTGTAGGAACTGGTGATGGTTTATATTCAGTAAATGGACAGATGGTATATAGAGGAGAAAATATAAATAATTATGTAACACTAAACAATAAGACATTCCGTATTGTTAAGTTAGAGGATAATGATGTTGTTTTGATACTTGTTGATAGGTTGACTAATTCTGATTGGGATAATAGATATAATTCTGAAAAGAAGTCTAAAGTTGGTATAAATGAATATGGTATAAGTAGAATAAATGATTATTTACAAGATTTATATAATAGTGATGATTTCTTAACAAGTGAGAATAAATTACTATTAGCAAGTTATAGTGTTCCTATTGGAAAAAGAGACGATAGTAGTACTGATAAGAGTGGAGAGTCAGAAAATGCAGAAGTATATGAGAATCAATATATTGGATTACTTCCAGTATATGATTTTCTAAATGCAAGTTTAGATGAAAATTGTATTACTTCTACTTCTACTGCTTGTGTAAATTATAATTACTTAGTTGAGTTTGATAGATCTTATTGGACTTCTACTGGTGATATTAATACTACTCATAAGGTATATAAGGTAGATATTGGATCTGGAGTTGGGCTATCAAATGCTAGTTCTAATGCTGCAGTACAACCAGTAATTCATATATCAAGAGATGCTATGTATGTTAGTGGTGATGGTAGTATGGATAATCCTTATAAAATAAAATAATTGATTAAATCAAGCATTATATTTAGTGCTTGATTTATTATTATCATTGTGTTAAAATATTCAGGCGAAAGGATGATTTTATGAGTTGTTCTTTATTATATATTTAGACAAAATGATTACTATTGTACGAAAAAAGGGGATTATGTTAATTCTGATACATATTATAGATATTGTAGAGGCTATTACTATGATGAATGTCCTATATATAGACATGAGGAGTCTAGTGGTTGCTATTTAACTACAATAGTTTGTAATGTATTAATGGCTCAGGATAATAGTTCTACTTTAAATACTTTAAGAATGTTTAGAGATGAGGTATTACAAAAAGATTCTAAGTATGACACTATATTAGAGCAATATGATACAGTAGGACCTAAAATAGCAAGATGTATTAATAGTGATAATGATAGGGAATATATTGCTTCTTTAGCATATTTTAATTGTCTATTACCAATATGTAGATGCATTAAAGCTAAGAGGATTGACGAAGCAGTAGCAGGCTATGAAGAAATGACTTCTAGGTTTATAGAATACTATGGTTTAAAAGAACAATATGATGATG
>CAVJSY010000180.1:2022-3929 GCA_963652285.1 Oribacterium sp. | reverse complement strand
TTATCTTTTTCTTTTGAATTTAATTTATTAAATGAATCTTGTAATAGTTTTATATCTTCAGTATTTTTTATAGTTAATTCATTAAAATACTTCTGTTCTATTAGTGAGGTATTAATATATCTTTTCATAGTTATAAATATGTCTACTATCCTAAGGCTCATTTTTATTGCAGTTTCACTTTTTAAAATACTCGCTAACATAGTAATACCATACTTAGTAAAAACATATGGCAAATATTTTCTATACTCTCCTCTTCCATTCTTTAAGGTGCCATTTTGGCACCTTAAAGATATGTATTCATCACTAGTTATTTGAAAAAAATAATTTTCTGGGAATCTATTTATATTTCTTAGAACTTGTCTATTTAACTACTTTGTTTCATAACCAAATAACATAGCTAAATCTGAGTCTAGCATTACTTTTTTACCTCTTATTTCATATATCAAATTCTCTATCTTTATATTATTATTTACTATTACATCATTCATATTATCATCCCTTTCTAATTGTTTATTCCTTCATTGTCTTCTTGCTTATAATAATATGAATAACTTCTTATGTCAATATTAAAATGTTTTGTAAAAGAAAACTTACCGTTTTTGGGTAAGTTTCTATTTTGCTTGAATTCTAATCTTTATCTTTGTAGTCTTAGATGCATATGTTGCTTTTTCATCTTCTCCTACTACTTTTACTTCTACTTCGTAGTCTCCTTCTTTATATCCAGATAAATCTACTGTGGCTTTAATCATTGAGGAATCTATTTCATCTAATACATTTTGAGTTCCTTTTACTATTACTGTTGTTTTACTTGAGTTTTCACCTATTGCTAAAACTTTATAATTAGAATCAAGGTTTACTGTTTCAATTAATACATCATTAATTTCTTTACTTGTTTCTGTTCCTAGTTTTACAGATACGTTAGTACTTGTTTCTGATAACTCTTTAATACCAGATGGTTTAGAAATAATAACTGTATAATTCTTATCTTGTTTTAAGTCTGTTACATCTACTTCTACAGGAATGTATTCTAGTTTATCCAATACTTCTTTACTTCCATATACTGTTATTTTTGTAACAGATGAAGTTATAGAGCTTATTGCTTTACCAAATTCAACTTTGCCTGTAGGTACTACTTTTATTGGTAATTCTTTACTAGGAGAATCAATACTTATACTTGCTGTTACTTTATTTGGTACTGTTTCTACTTTAACTATATTACCATTTGAATCATATGCAACTAATTTAACATCATCTATGGTAGTTACACCTGTTTTTTGTTCTACTATTTTACTTACGTCTACTAATGCTTTTACAGTTGCTACTTCATTTAGTGTATGTTCTGCACCTTTGATAACTACTTCATTAGTATCTAATGTTACACTAGAAATAGATAATTTAGAATCTAGTTTATCTTCATTTATTATTTCTGTAGTTAATGTTTTAGTTTTTGATACTTTTGGATATACTGTTACATTAACTGCTGATGGATCTAATTTATATGATACTGAATTAATTGGAGATTTATATTCTAAATTAATTTTATGTGTTCCTTCAGTTAAATTAGATAAATCTGCTGTTACAATACCAGTTGATAATTGTTTTGCTAAATATAAGTCTACTTGCCTACCAATCAAAGTTACATCTACTGTTTCAGGTAATCCTTCAACAACATATGCTTCTTCATTATAAACTGTTTCTACTTTTTGATCATACAATATTTCTGCTCTAGAATCTATCATTGCGGTTGATTCATTATCTACATAGAAAAATAGTGCTATTGCTAAGATTAATGATATGAATATCAATGTATTCTTTTTTGTTAGCCATTTTTCTAATTTTCCTGTTTGTTTACCTGCTCTATCAGTAATTAATAAAATTATTTTTGTTATTGGCATTATTATTTTTCT
>CAVJSY010000180.1:0-2012 GCA_963652285.1 Oribacterium sp. | reverse complement strand
CAATAAATTTATATATTCCTTGAAAGAACGCTAATATTTTACGAAATAAGGTCTTAATTGCTTTCATTCTTATCGCCTTCTTTCTCATAATCATCAAATTCATCATCTAAAAGTATTTCTTTTTTAGGTTTTAATTCATCTACTAACATCATTCTAGCATCGTCTATGGATAAATTATAATTTAATTCTCCTCCTATAGCAATTGAAATTTTTCCTGTTTCTTCACTTACTACTAATGCTATACAATCTGACTCTTCACTGATACCTAAAGCTGCTCTGTGTCTAGTTCCTAATCTTTTATTTATCTTATTTGATAAACTTATAGGAAATACAGCTCCTGCTGAGGTAATTTTATTTCCTTGAATTATTACTCCACCATCATGTAATGGATTTCTAGGGAAAAATATAGAGATTAATAAATCAGATGAAATATCAGCATATAATCCTTTACTTCTTTCTATATAGTCATTTAAGCTTACATCTCTTTCAATTACTATTAATGCTCCTATACGAGATTTTCTTAAATACTCTACTGCATTCATTATTTCATATACCATTTTTTCTCTTTCATCCATGGTTAATACTCTATGTCTAGTTAATATTTGTTTTCTACCAAGATGTTCTAAGATATTTCTTATTTCTGGTTGGAATATAATAATAAGTGCTAGTGGTCCCCACATGATTACATATTCTAATAATAATCCTACTGTTGTTAGATTAAATAAATCACTAGCAATCTTTATTAAGATTATCATTATTACCCCTTTAAAGATTAATACCATTTTAATATTGTTTTTTAAGTTTTTAAGTACATAATAGATTAAGGCCCAAACAATACCTACATCTATTATCTTTTGTAATAATGTTAACATTCCATTAACTGTCATTCTTTTTTACCTTCCTTCTACTCTTTTTTATTATATCATAATATCTATAAAATGCCTAGCATAGATTTTAAATATTTTTTAAAATATTCATAATGGCTTTATTTTTCTAGGTCTTTATTTTTTTCTATATCTTCTAACTTAACACTTACTAATTTACTGACTCCTGATTCTTGCATTGTTATTCCGTATAAGGTATTAGCAAATTCCATAGTTTTCTTTTTATGGGTTATTAATATAAATTGAGTTTTATCTCTATATTTATCTAGGTATGTGCCAAAACTTTCTACGTTAGCGTCATCTAGGGCTGCTTCTACTTCATCTAAAAGACAGAACGGTACTGGTCTAATATTTAGTATTGCAAATAATAGACTGATTGCAGTAAATGTCTTTTCTCCTCCTGATAATAGTGATAGACTTTTCATAGTTTTTCCTGATGGAACTGCCATTAAATCTATTCCTGTTTCTAGTAAATTATCAGGATCAGTTAGAGTTAATTCAGCATCTCCACCATGGAACATTTCTCTGAATACATTCTTAAATTCTATTCTTACTGCTTCAAAAGTTTTGCTGAATTTATCTATCATGATTTCATCCATTTCATTTATTATTTCTAATAATGTATCTTCTGCATTTTTTAAATCATTCTTTTGACTATCTAAGAAATCATATCTTTCTTTTACTCTTTTGTATTCTTGGGTAGCACCTACATTTACATAACCAATTTTCTTTAGTTCTTGTTTATATTCTTTAACTAATTCTCTGGCACTATCTGCATCCATTTCTAATTTATATCTTTCTTTAGCGTGTTCAAAAGTCATATTATAATCTTCACTTAAATTAAGCAATAAGTTATCTATTTTCATATTCATTGTATTTAATTTTAGTTCTAATTCTTTAGCAGTCTTTTCTTTAATATTAATATAATTATTACTTTTTTTATTTAACTGTTCTTTTTCTTCTATATTTTGTTCTTTACTATATTTTTCTAATTTATATTTATTGATATTTGTTAATATATTGTCTTTTTCTTCTTTGGCCTGATAAAGACTTGTTAATAATTTAGTCTCTTCATCATCTGCTGTTAAATTTGAAATACTATTTAAATCTTTTAGTTCTCTAGTTATT
>CAVJSY010000179.1:0-4212 GCA_963652285.1 Oribacterium sp. | reverse complement strand
ACTTGCTCTAGAGATATAGATAAATTTACAACTAGTTCAAGTAATGGAAATGGCTTTTTAACTTATCCGGTTGGTTTGTTAACTGTAGATGAAATAATGTTATCGGGTGCTAGAAGTGGATCGTCTAATAATAGTTATTATCTTTATACTGGGAATATTTGGTGGGCCGGGTCGCCTAGCCTCTTCGACTACCTCAATGCGGGCGAGTTCCGCGTCAATTCTGTTGGTGATCTCAGCAGCAACCCTGTCACTTATTCGGCACCCGGCGTGCGTCCTTCTGTTTCTTTAGCCCCCGGTACTGAAATATCTTCAGGTGATGGTACTGCTAATTCACCTTATGTTATAGATTAATTTATATTGTATTATAGTTTTATTATTAAGTAAGTATAAAAATTTATAGTTATGTATTGTAACTATAAATTTTTTGTGTAAAGTTTATTATAACTATGTTTAATTTTATGATATTGTGGTAAAATATTATGGTAGGGAAGGATGTGTTAAAATGAAGAATGAATGGAAAAATTTTAAGGAAGGTAAATGGTGTGATGAAGTAGATGTAAGTAATTTCATTAAGCTTAATTATACTCCTTATGATAAAGATGAATCTTTCTTAAAGCCTACTACTACTAAGACTAAAAAAGTTTGGGAGAAGTGTGAGGATTTACTTAAGGAAGAATTAAAGAAACATGTTTTAGATATAGATACTAAACATATGTCTGGTATTGATAATTTTGATCCTGGATATATTGATAGGGCTAATGAGGTTATATTTGGATTACAAACTGATGAACCTTTAAAGAGAATGGTTAATCCGTATGGTGGTATTAGAATGGTTTATCAAGAGTTGGATGCTTATGGTTATAAGTTGGATCCTACGGTTGATAAATATTTTAATGAATTTAGAAAAAGCCATAATCAAGGTGTTTTTGATGCTTATACTGATGATATTAGAAAAGCTAGACATGTTGGATTATTAACTGGTTTACCTGATGCTTATGGTAGAGGAAGAATTATAGGTGATTATAGACGAGTTGCTTTATATGGTATTGATTATTTGATGGAACAAAAAAAGAACGAATGGGATAATAAATATATGGGGGAAATGACCGATGATTTAATCCGTATTCGTGAAGAGATATCTATGCAATATAGAGCATTAGATGCTATAAAGAGAATGGCTAGTAGATATGGCTATGATATATCTAAGCCAGCTTCTAATTCTTTTGAGGCAGTTCAATGGACTTATTTTGGATATTTAGCGGCTATAAAAGAAAATAATGGTGCTGCTATGAGTTTAGGTAGAGTTGATGCTTTCTTTGATATTTATTTTGAAAGAGATTTGAAAGAGGGAAGTATTACTGAAAGTGAGATACAAGAACTTATTGATCAATTTGTTATTAAATTAAGATTGGCAAGACATTTACGTACTCCTGAATATGATGAATTATTTTCTGGAGATCCTACTTGGGTAACTTGTTCTTTAGGTGGTATTACTAATGAAGGAGTAAATATGGTTACTAAAACTTCTTATAGAATACTTCATACTTTAGAGAATTTAGCTCCTGCTCCAGAACCTAATATGACTGTACTTTGGAGTTTAAAATTGCCTGAAGCATGGAAGAAATATTGCGCTAAAATTAGTATTAATACTGATGCAGTTCAATATGAATCTGATGATTTAATGAGAGGCATATATGGTGATGATTATGCTATTGCTTGTTGTGTTTCTGCTATGAGAGTTGGTAAGGATATGCAATTCTTTGGAGCAAGATGCAATTTGGCTAAGAGTTTATTGTATGCTATAAATGGTGGGGTTGATGAAGTTAAGGGTGGTTTAATAATTAAGGATATTCCTAAGGATAATGATGAGATATTGGATTATGAAAAGGTAAAGAAAAATTATTTTAAAGTACTTGAAAGTGTTGCTAAGGTATATTCTGATGCTATGAATATTATTCATTATATGCATGATAAATATGCTTATGAGGCAGGACAAATGGCTTTACATGATACAGATGTTCATCGTTATATGGCTTATGGAGTTGCAGGATTATCTGTTGCTTGTGATAGTTTATCTGCTATAAAATATGCTAAGGTTAGACCTATTCGTAATGAAGATGGTATTACTACTGATTTTGAGATTAGTGGTGACTTTCCTAAGTATGGTAATGATGATGATAGAGTTGATGATATTGCTAAGGAAATTTTACAAAAAATGCATGATGAGTTAGCAAAGCATAAGACTTATCGTAATGCTGAGGTTACATTGTCAGTTTTAACTATTACTTCAAATGTTGTTTATGGTAGTAAAACTGGTTCTACTCCTGATGGTAGACATGCTGGTGTTGCTTTTGCTCCTGGTGCTAATCCTATGCATGGAAGGGATGTTAATGGTGCTATTGCATCTTTAAATAGTGTTGCTAAGTTGGATTATGCTAATTGTTGTAAAGATGGTATTTCTAATACATTTTCTATTGTTCCAGCGGCATTAGGAACAGATATGGAAAATAGGGTAGATAATTTAGTTTCACTTATGGATGGATATTTTGAAAAAGGTGCACATCATTTGAATGTTAATGTTTTAAATAGAGAGACTTTAATAGACGCTATGAATAATCCTGATAAATATCCGCTACTTACAATAAGGGTATCAGGTTATAGTGTTAGATTTAATAGACTTACTAGAAAACAACAAGAGGAAGTTATTGCTAGAACTTTCCATGAGAAAATGTAATTATGGTTAAGGGTAGTATTCAATCTATTGAGACTTTTGGTCTTGTTGATGGACCTGGTATTAGGACTGTAGTATTTTTAAATGGTTGTAAGTTAAGATGTAAGTATTGTCATAATCCAGAAACTTGGTTAAAGAGAGAAGGAAATATTACTCCAGAGGAGTTATGTGATAAGATTATTAGAAATAAGCCTTATTTTAGAAGAAATAATGGTGGTGTAACTTTCTCTGGAGGTGAATCTTTATTACAGGGAGATTTCTTAATAGAGTGTGGTAAGATTTTAAAAAATGAAGGTATTCATATTGCTCTTGATACTTGTGGAGTTGGTAATGGTAATTATGAGGAGATATTATCTTATGTTGATTTAGTATTGTTAGATATTAAGCATACTACTAGAGAAGGGTATAAATATATTACTGGTCATGATATTGATGATAGTTTGGAATTTATTAAAGTATTAAACAAATTGAATAAGAAAATTTGGATAAGACAGGTTATTGTTCCTGGTATTATGGATAATACCGAGTATTTAGAGAGTTTAGTTAAGACATTATTAAATATTAAAAATATTGAGAGAATTGATTTTCTTCCTTATCATAAATTAGGTGAGGAGAAATATGAAAAACTTGGGATAGTTAGTCCTTTTAAAGAAAAACCTGCAATGGATAGGTTAGAATGTGAGAAGTTATATTCTAAGTTTATGGATATGTATACAAAAAGTGGTGGCATATTAGTTAAATAATATGTCATTTTTTCTTGTTTTTTGGTATAATAAGCGTGGTTGGGTGATTTTATGAGTAGTATTAAAATAGATGATTTAAAGAAATCTATAGATGTAAGTAAAAGAGAATGGAAAAATATATTTAGTACTAATTGTTATGCTTATGCTTTAGGAATAGATATTCCTAATGATGATATTTATTTTCCTGGTATTATTGGTGGTGATAAATCTTTGATACTTAATAATGGTTTTAGTTATATTAAATTAATCCAAAATTTGATTTTAGATTTTAATGCTTTGGATTTAGATTATAGAGAATCTAGTAGCACAGATATTGTCTCTGATATCGAATGGAAGATAGCTTTGTTAATTAATGAAAATCATGGTATTTGTGATGAATTTCATTTTTTGAGACAACATGAAGATGGTATATGGTATCATAAACCTGGTTGGATTTTTCCTGTTACTAATTTGGATGATGCGGGTAAAATTATCACTGATCCTAGTAAAAGTTATTTTGATTATTCTTCTTATAAGGGATGTTATGTTCTAAAGAAAAAGAAAAATAGATAAATATTTATTATGTTTTGGTTACTTAGAAGTTATTTTAAGTAACTTTTTTTCATTTTTTGTAATTTTTTTTCAAAATTAAAAGGGTTTTGCCACTTTCACGTAGAATAATAATATTAGAGGAGGTAATTAATCATTCTCTAGAAAGTGAGGTCAAAATGAAAATAAATAATAATAATACAATTACAT
>CAVJSY010000178.1:0-4307 GCA_963652285.1 Oribacterium sp. | reverse complement strand
ATTATTAAATGGAGAAAATTCTAATAGTGATATTAGAAGCATGCGATTTTAAATTGTGTGAAGTTCACTTGTTGTTGACATTAAAATATCATTATGTTATATTCATTAAAGAAATTTTGTGATTGTTGTAGGGATGTGAAAATATGACAGATGAATATTTTATGGATAAGGCTTTGATAGAGGCGAGAAAAGCATTAGAAAAAAATGAGGTACCAATAGGTGCGGTTATAGTAAAAGATAATAAGATAATTGCAGCTTCTTATAATACAAAGGAATTGAGTAAAATTGCTACACATCATGCTGAGATAAATGTTATAAATATTGCTTGTAAAAAGTTAAAAACTTGGCATTTGGAAGATTGTGTTTTATATACTACTGTAGAACCTTGTTTAATGTGTACTGGTGCTATAATACAAACTAGAATAAAAAAAGTAGTTTATGGAACTGATAATGAGGCATTTGGTTATTTGAGAAATATAAAGGATAAAATAGAAATAATATCTGGGATAAGAGAAACAGAATGTAGAATAATATTGTCTGATTTTTTTAAAGAAAAAAGGAATAAGTAATGGTATTATATGTAAGTGGAAGAACAGATATAGTAGCATTTTATTCTGAGTGGTTTCTAAATAGAATAAAAGAAGGATATGTAGATGTTAGAAATCCATTTAATAAATCTTTGGTAAGTAGAATAAATTTTGATAATGTAGATTTAATATTGTTTTGTACTAAAAATCCAATCCCTATGTTAGATAAAATTAAATATATTAATAAAAAAATGATATTTCATATTACTATAACACCATATAAAAAAGATATAGAACCATTTGTTCCAAATAAGAAAAACGTTATAACCGCTACTAAGAGAATATCAAATATTATTGGCAAAGATAATGTTGTAGTAAGATATGATCCGATATTCTTAAGTGAAAAATATACAATAGAATATCATATAAAAGCATTTACAAGACTATGTTCTCTTTTAGATGGATATATAAATAAAATAATAGTTTCTTTTATAGATGATTATAAAAATGTAAGGAAAAATATAAAATATTTAAAGGTAAGAGAATTTACTGAAATAGATTATAAATTAATAGGAGAAAATTTTTCTAAAATAGCAAAAAAACATAATATAACAGTACAAACTTGTTTTGAAGAAAAAAATTTAGAAGAGTATGGTTTTGTGAAAGGTGAATGTCTTTCTCATGAGTTAGCATATGAATTGACGGGAAAGTTATATAAAACAAGTAAAGTAAGAAAGGGTAATATATGTAATTGTGTAGAAATGGTTGACATAGGAGTATATAATACTTGTAGACATTTTTGTAAGTATTGCTACGCTAATTATGATGAAAAAAGAGTAATAAAAAATTCTAAGGAACATAATCCTAATTCTTCTTTGTTAATAGGAAATATTAATGATGATGATATAATAAAAGAAAGAATAAGATAGCACTTTAAAAATTTTAAAGTGCTTTTATAATAATCATTAAAAGTCATATAACATAATCTATAATAGAGAAAGGAGAAAAAAATGAATAGAGATAATTGCAATTACAATGATTGTTTTGAATATGCTAGAAAAAAAGTAAGAGAAGCTCAATCAAAACAAAGATACATATGTATAACAGGACCAACAGGTCCGACTGGGCCAACGGGTCCATCTACAGGGGCAACAGGTGCAACTGGTCCGACAGGCCCACAAGGTATTCAGGGAATACAAGGACCTCAAGGATTGCAAGGAGTGCAAGGGGTAACTGGTCCACAAGGAGTACAAGGAGCAACGGGGCCAACAGGCCCAACTGGTCCAACAGGTCCACAGGGAGTAGCAGGTACTCAAGGTATTCAAGGAGTAACCGGACCGACAGGTCCAACCGGAGCAACAGGATTAAGAGGTGAAGCCGGAACTCAAGGTATTCAGGGAGCAACGGGACCAACAGGAGCAACAGGCCCAACAGGTCCAACAGGACCAGCACCGACATTAACAATTGGAACAGTAGCAACTGGTGAGCCAGGTAGTCAAGCAACTGCATCAATAACTGGAACTTCACCTAATTATTTCTTAAATCTTACTCTTCCAAGAGGAGCAACAGGTCCAGCTGGAGCAACAGGCCCAACAGGACCAACTGCCCGATGTAATAAATCATCTATATATTTTTTTAAATGGTAAAGTTCCATATTATTTTAATATCCCTTGAATTTGTTGTTTCATCATAGTTTCCTATGAGAATTTTATCAATAAAATCTTCAACAATTTCAATAGATAATTCTTCTATATGTCTGTACTTTTTAAAGATATTCTTTTTAGTTTTTACTGTTTCTTTTTTTGCAAGTGTAGATGATATTTCTTTCTTCACTATTTTTTGTCGTTCTTCTAATTTTTCGTTATCATCTTTATACTTATTCATTAATATTAAAAACTCTTTTTCTGGAAGTATCCCATTTGTACGATCTTCATATAGCTTTTGAAAATATGTACTTTTACCTTGTAATTCCTTATTAATACTTTGTAATTCTTTTTCTAATGAATTTAATTTATCTTTGTATAAATCTTGTTCTATTATTTCGTTTTGCATTTCTTTAAGATCATCTTCTTCATAAAATTTCTTTAACATTTCATTCATTTTTTCTAATATGAATTGGTGTAGTTGATCTTCTCTAATAGAAGTTTTATTATCACAATTAGACCAGTTTGTCTTTTTATCTTTACAACATAAATATCCAGTACCGTCAGACCTACGAGAACTTGTTTTAGTAAATCTTTGATTACAATTAGAACAATATACTTTATTACAAAGTGGGTGTACTGTACCACCTTTGCAACTTCTAGCAGTATTTTCTAATCTTTCTTGAACTGTGTACCATATATCTTTAGCAATGATTGGCTCGTGTGTATTATCTTTTCTAATTCTTGTTTCATCATCATTCCATACTACTGTGTGATTCTTGTAGCTAACTGTTGTTGATTTGAATTGTACCATATTACCTATATAAACTTCATCAGTAAGTAATGTTCTAATAGTGGAACTAGACCACTTAAACTTTTTTCTTATATTATGGATAAAGTCTGATTTTTTTATTTCATCTGTTGCTTTACCATAGATATTTATATAATAATCTTCGTGCTCTCTGTTTTCTTTTAGAGTAATTTCAAACTGATAATTAATAGTGTGAGTACGATCAAGTTCTTTGGTATATGCAATAATTACTTTAGCTGTCTTTGGTATAACATCATTTTCATTTAATAAAATACAATCATCTATATTAAAGTTATTAATATCAATATTATCATTTTCACTATAATATATTTTTGTTCTATTATTAGTGTATTTCTTTAATACAATATCACATTTATTATTAAAGTTTTTCATATCGGTAGTTATGTAATTAAAACTTACTAAATCTTTTAAGATATATTCTTCTTTATTAGTAAAACTTACATCTAACATATAAGTACCAGTTTTCTCAATATAACCATAATTTACATAATCCTTAATTACTGGTATTTTCAATTTACTACCATTAAGTAATTTGTATTCATAAGGACTTAATATTTTATCTTCATTTAATCTTCTTGCGATTTTATCAAGTCCTGTTCCTGACAAATACTCATCATAAATTCTTTTAATAACTTCAGCAGATATAGGATCAATTATTAAATGATTTTTATTTTCTGGATCTTTCATATAACCATAAGTCGCAAAACTTGAAGTAAGTTGACCGTCTTTTCTTTTTGACTTTAATGTTTCACGAATATTTAAAGATGTATCTTCTAAATACCATTGATCCGTTAATCCTAGAATTTGACTTGTTTTTTTAGTTTCTTTTCTAGCATTATCAATTCTATCAACTACTGTTATAAATCTTACATTCCATTCGTGAAATAAATTGTGAACGTACTTTTCTACAAGTTCCATATCACGAGCAAATCTAGCTTGCGTTTTGCATAAAACAATATCAACATTACCATTTTTACATTCTTCAATCATTCTGTTAAAATCAGGCCTTGTAGCGTCAGATCCAGACCAATCATCATCATTATAAACACCAACAACTTCCCAGCCTTGTTCTTCAGCATAATCCCTTAACATTATTTCTTGATTCTTAATACTTTGTGATAATTCTTCTTTTGATAGTTTGTTTTTATCTTCATCAGATAATCTTAAATATAACACCACCCTTATAATAGTTTTAATAGTTTGTAATATACTCATAAAAATAACACTTCCTTTTTGATTATTTTTAATCGTAATTCCAAGCTAACTAAATTATAACGCGCTTTATTCATTTATACAGCCCCCTAA
>CAVJSY010000177.1:0-4387 GCA_963652285.1 Oribacterium sp. | reverse complement strand
AGGAGATGACAAAATAGCTTAGTATTCACTAAACTATTAGTACATTTATATATATCGGGATGTATTGTTAAACCTATTATTCGAGATTTTAACCCACCCCCATTTTAACTTTTTGTTAACCATATTTATCATACCTTCCTACTATTTTCATAATTAAAATATAACAAATTTATTATAATTAAATAAAAAAAGAATACACAATTAAGTATATTCTAATTATATTTTATCTCTTAACTAAAACCATTTCGTAATCTTCTATGATATCTCCCTCTTTAATATCATTAAAGTTTTCTATAGTAATACCACATTCAAGACCTTGCTTAACTTCTTTAACTTGATCCTTTTCTCTTGCTACAGAATTAATATCACCATCATAAATAATAACGCCATTTCTAACAATTCTAGCCTTAGCATCTCTTCTAATAACACCACTAGTAACCATACATCCTGCTATAGTACCAACCTTAGAAAATTTAAATAACTTTCTAACCTCAGCACTACCAAGAACACTTTCCTCATATTCAGGATCTAGTTTTCCCTTCATAGCAGCTTCCATCTCTTCTACTACCTTATATATAATATTATAAAGTCTAATATCAACACCCTTATCCTTAGCATATTCCATTGTCTTATTATTAGGTCTAATATTAAATCCAATAATTATAGCATCACTAGCACTTGCAAGAACAATATCAGACTCAGTAACAGTACCAATACCACTACTAATAACGTTAATTCTAATACCATCAACATCAAGTTTTAATAAAGAATTCTTAACAGCCTCTTCACTACCTTTAACATCAGCCTTTAAAATAACATTAATTTCTTTAGCACCATCACTAATACGATTAAACAAATCATCCAAAGATACTGATTGACGACCTTTATTTAAATTTGCCTTAGCTTTCATAGCCCTCTCATTAGCAATACTTCTAGCCTTCTTCTCATTTTCAAAAACCATAAATTTATCACCAGCACTAGGACTCTCACTAATACCAGTAATTGATACAGGAGTTGATGGACCAGCACTTACTAAAGACTCACCACAATCATTTTTTAAAGTACGTATTCTACCAGCATAATTACCAATAACAATATCGTCTCCTATTCTCAAAGTACCATTTTGAATAAGAAGAGTACTAACAACACCTAAATTCTTATCCATCTTAGATTCAATAACAGTACCACTAGCATATCTCTTAGGATTTGCCTTAAGTTCCATCATATCACTAATAAGTAATAATCTCTCCAACAAATCATCTATTCCCATACCAGTTTTAGCAGAAATATTAACAAACATAACATCTCCACCCCAACTCTCTGGAATAATGCCACACTCAGCCATCTCTGTCATAACCTTATCAGCATTTGCTGAAGGTTTATCCATCTTATTAACTGCAACAATTATAGGAACTCCCGCAGCCTTAGCATGATCTATTACCTCTCTAGTTTGAGGCATAACCCCATCATCTGCTGCTACAATAATAATAATTATATCAGTTATACTAGCACCTCTAGCCCTCATCTCAGTAAATGCCGCATGACCTGGAGTATCTATAAAAGTTATCTTCTTTCCATTATAATCAATTTGATAAGCACTAATATGTTGTGTTATACCACCTGCTTCTCCAATAACGACATGACTCTTACGGATTGTATCAAGTAAAGTTGTCTTACCATGATCAACATGACCCATAATAGTTACAACTGGAGGTCTTTCCACTAAATCATTACTATCCTCATCTATTTCTAATTCCTCAAAATTAACCTCATCTACACTAGTATCTTTCTTAATTTGCTTATTATACTCTAAAGCAATAATCTCACAAACATCATATTCAATTATAGTATTAAGAGTCATCATCATTCCCAAACTCATTAATTTCTTAATTATCTCACTAGCACTAACACCAAGTTTATTAGCAAAATCACTAACAGTCATACCATCACTATAAATAATAACATTATCCATATCAGTATTTGCATTAGAAATAAGTCTATCCTTATGCTTATACATCTCTTTTCTCTTTTTCATAAAGTCATTCTTAGAAACATTTTTATTCTTATTAGACTTATTACTTTTTTTATTATTATTCTTACTATTAGCACTCTTTTTATTTGCATTAGAAATAATATCTTTAGTACTATCAACAATATCCTCTTCTATCTTCTCTAACTCTTCTATTTCCTCTGCTTCCTCAATGACATCATCCATATTTTCTAACTCATTATCAAGTAAAATAATATCATCATCACTTAACATATCATCCTCTTTACTAACAGAAATATCAAGTCTTTTACAAATATTAAGAATATCCTCTACACTCCTACTAACATCTTCTGCATACTCTAATACGCTCATCATATTAAGCACCTCCTATTTTATTTATTTTCTTCTACATACTTTCTAATCTCCTTATAAACTAAAGGTGTCACCTCAACACCTAAATGTCTATTTAATATTTTATTCTTTTCACACTTATTTATAACATCAATATCTTTTTTTAAATAAGCACCTCTACCATTAGCCTTAAAAGTTTTATCTAAAAATACAGTTCCAGAACTATCACGAACTACACGAATAAGTTCATTTTTAGGTAACTTTTCTCTTGTAACAATACAACTACGCATTGGTATTTTCTTCATTTTCTACCTCGCTAATAACTTCACTTTCTACTACTGGTTGTTCCTCATTTTGAACTTTTTCTATTACTTCTTCTTTATTTTCTTCCTCTAATTCTTCTATCTTATTAGCATATTTTTCCTTAAGTTCAGCATAATTAACCTCATCATCACATTTAACATCAATCTTATAATGAGTAAGTCTAGAAGCAAGTCTAACATTTTGACCCTTCTTACCAATTGCTAATGATAAATTCTCACGAGTTAATACTGCAATAGCCTCTTTCTTCTTAAGATTAGTAACAATTACCTTTACATTTTTAGCAGGGCTTAAAGCATTAGCAATAAACTTAGCAGGATTTCTATCATATAAAACAACATCTATCTTTTCACCATTCAATTGTTTTAAAACTCTATTAATTCTATTACCATTAGCCCCTATTACACATCCAACAGCCTCTACATTAGGAGTTTCACTATAAACAGCAATCTTACTTCTACTACCTGCTTCTCTTGCAACAGAATATAATATAACCTCTCCATCATTTATCTCAGGAATTTCAAGTTCTAATAATCTCTTCAAAAATCCATAATGACATCTAGATAGTAAAATAAATACACCCTTAGTACCTATCTCTAATTTAGAAACATAAGCCTTAATTGTACTTCCCATTTCTAATTTTTCACCAGGAATAATCTCATCTTTTGGTAATAATCCAAAACTTCTACCTAAATCAACATAATAAGTTTTAGCATCTTCCCTAGCTAAAGTACCAACTACTAACTCACCATCTTTACCTTCAAAAGCCTTAATAGTAAGTTCTTTCTCTGCCTCTTTTATCCTTTGTACTACAACTTGTTTAGCAGTACCAGCAGCAACTCTACCAAAATCAGTCATCTGTACCGGATGTTCGATAGTCTCACCAATCTCAATATCAGGAACTTGTTCTTTAGCATCAGTTAAAGTTATTTCACTTGATGGATCATGAAATTCCTCATCAGCAACTACTGTTCTAACAGAAAATAACTTAATCTCACCTGTCTCAGGATTAACCTCACATCTAGCAGCACCACCCTTTTTCTTATAAGCAGCAGCCATAGCTTGTTCCATAGCCTCAATAACTATTTGCTTATCTATTCCTTTCTCTTTTACTATAGCATCCATAGCACTTAAAAATTCTTTCATCTTTTTCTTATCCATTCTAATTACTCTCCCTTCTCCTTAGATGATATATCTAAAATATAACTATCATCAATAATATTTGCTTCATCCAATAGTGGATTAATAACATTAGTAACCTCTACACAAGTATCAATATCAATTGGCTTATCTCTATCAATAACTATTCTTAAAAAATAATTACTTCCTTCTTTAACATATTCAATGCTATCAATATTTACACCCATATCATTAACCTTTTTCTCAATCAAATTTCTAACTTTTTCTTCTATCATAATTCCTCCTTAGTAATAACAAAGAGTGACTAACTCAAGTCACTCTCCTCATCAAGACACCTATATTATAGCACACCTAATACTAATTAACAACCCCTTTATCCCTATTTTTTTAGACTAATCGCTATAGATAATATAAATCTAAGCGATACTTCTAATATAATATTAATATAATACCTAAAATTTAATACTTACCCTAGAATGCAAATTTATAATTTACACACCATATTATACAACGTCTTATTACTTTCCCCAGCGGATGCTCCCGCCATGGGAACTGACGTCCTATTCAAGAATGTATGGGTCAGAT
>CAVJSY010000176.1:0-5296 GCA_963652285.1 Oribacterium sp. | reverse complement strand
CCACAATACAAATCTATATCTAATGCAGTAATACTATTATAATTCATAATAACATTGCCCTCTTGTAAATCTATACATCTAATATTATTTTTAGTAAGAATAGCTATAGAATTATATAAAACATCTAAATTATCTATTGTATAATCTATAGGCATAGTTAATATATCTATATCATCTTTTTCCATATATTGATATTCATATCCTATTGGATTTTTCTTTTTTCTTGCATCTTTAGAATTAGAATACAATAAACTAATAAGTTTACAAAAACCTTGCAAATTATTATCTTTAATAATATCATAGATATTTATAAAATCATCACCTAAACTCTCACTTTTACCTAATTTAAAGCATTTATCATTACCATTCTTATAAACCTTACCATAACACCCACTACCTAGAAGTTGTTTATCATATAATCTAATCTTACCAAGTCTATCATCTATTGCTTTCATAACCTCACCACTATCTAAAATACTCTATAGGATACTTATACTTAGATAACTTTCTACTTACAGCGTTAACTTCTTCTTTATACCTAAGTTCAAATAATTCATTTAATTTTAAAGAAATATTAGGTATCCTATTATTAATATTCTTATGATATCTTGAAATAGCCTCTAAATATAAAGTTACAAATAACTGTTCTAATTCTCTAATATTATTGTATCTGAGTTCCTTAGAAGAAAGATAATGATCTTTAGTATAATAATCAACGTCAATTGCTATAATACCATCTTTATTCATAATAACATTACCAGGATGTTTTAAATCATCTGCTAAAATTTTATTTTTAGTAAGTATTAGCACAGATTTATATAGTTCATTTATATTATCTATCGTATAATCTATAGGCATAGTTAATATATCTATATCATCTTTTTTTACATACTCATATAAATATCCTATAGCATTATCAGCACTAACCATATCCTTCTTTCTTTTATATAGTAAACTTAAAACTCTATAGTAATTACCTAATTTTAAATTACCTATTTTCTTTACAATCTCAGCATTTACATCACTAAGCTCAGTATCATACCACACCTTAATAGTTTTACCATCACTTGTTTTATATGTACTTCCACTGCTACCAAAACCTAATGGACTAGTTCTATCACATAATATTTTACTACCATCATCTTTAAAGTATTTCATAATAACCTACTTTCTTAAATAATTTATAGGTCTCTTACATCTTAATAATGTAGCACTATTCTTATCTATTTCTTCGCAGCTAACATTTTTAAATAATCCTTTTATTAGCTCTATATTTCTCTCATTATATAATTCAGGATGTTTCTTTAATGCCTCTAAATATAAATTATAAAATAAATTAGTTATAGCATTAATATTCTTAGAAACTAAACTATCCTTACTAAAAAATCTATTAATAGTATATAAATCAGTATCAACAATAGTCATATCTTTCTTACCTAAAATAACATTATCAGTATGTAAATCACTTATCCATACATTATTATCACATAATGTAACTAAACTTAAAAACATAGAATATAAATTACTTAAAGTATAATCGCTACCTTCAAGTAATATATCTATATCCTCTTTTTCATACCACATAGTCCTAAAACCAACAGCCTTATCTTTAGACTTATTATAATATATTTCTTTTATCTTATAAAAATTACTTAAATCATTATTCTTTATAATTTTTAATACTTCATCGCTATTACCATCGAAAGAAGATTTCCAAAGTTTTATTGCATCTCCATCATCTAATCTATATATTCTAGCATTATCAGTTTTAGTAAATAAATGACCATTTTTAATTTCTTTTATATTTCCATTCTCATCATATAACTTCATTTTTATCACCAACGTCATATATAATAGCACATCTTACCCAATTAGTCAAAAAAATTCTAGATCATTATCTAGAACATCTAAATCTTCTCAATCCTCTTTTAGCATAATTTTTTTTATAATTATATTTACTACTTAAATCCCTAACAATACATTTTTCTAATGAATTACAATTGTCACTTTCTATTATTATAT
Organism: Oribacterium sp.; assembly: GCA_963652285.1. Classification (GTDB taxonomy): domain Bacteria; phylum Bacillota_I; class Bacilli_A; order RF39; family UBA660; genus RUG11198. The sequence goes on along the minus strand of CAVJSY010000176.1, from coordinate 3,274 downwards.
CATCACCATCATTAATATTATGACAAACATTCACTTTTCCATTATTACTAATTAATCTAAAAGTATCTCTTTGTTTAAAAACATCTCCCTTAATAACATAGTTACTACTAAAGTCATTAAAAGGTATAAAAGAATTAACAGATTGTATTTCACTATTAATAACAATGCCATTATCATCATATATAAAAACAGCTCTAAATAAATCATCTTCCTTGCAAAAATCACCTAACTCTATAGATAAACTTCCACAAACTTTATAACCATTATCAACTTTTCTTAAAGATTTTATCTCTATTTTAGGATTATTATTTACATCATACATTACTCTTTCTCTTATAGCACCACAATTAAATAAATACGCTAAAATTACATCTCTATCCATATTTCTACCTCCCCACTTCTTAACTTAATTATAACAATTAATAATAATATTTTCACAAAAAGTAATAGCATTAGTTAACACTTTACACAAATTAGACAAAATTAAAAACTTAAAACCATATAAAATGTATTGTAAATAAAAAAAGCATCTATTATTTAGATACCTTTTCATTACTCTTTAATAACTCTTTTCTAGAAAGATTTAACTTACCCTTTTTATCATATCCTAAAGCAACAGCCATTATTTCATCTCCTACTTTAACAACATCACTAACTTTATCAACTCTCTTACTATCAAGTTGAGATATATGAATAAGTCCCTCACAACCAGGCCATAGTTCAACAAATGCTCCAAAATCAGTCTCACTAACAACCTTAACTTGATAAGTCTTACCAATCTCTACCTCTCTAGCAGCATTCTTTATAAGTTCAATTGTCTTATCAATAATATTCTTATCACTATGATATACAATAACTCTACCATCATCCTCAATATCAACCTTAACCGCATTTTTATCATTAACAGAACTAACTGCAGAAGCATCACAAATAATCTTAGTAATCATCTCTCCACCTCTACCAATTACATCTTTAATCTTATCAGGGTTAATTTGAATTTGTTCTATCTTAGGAGCATACTTAGATAACTCACTTCTAGGTTTATCTATAACACTTTCCATCACATCAAGTATTTGCATTCTAGCCTTTTTAGCCTGAGCCATAGCCTCGGATAATATTTCTCTAGTAACACCTTTAATCTTAATATCCATTTGCATAGCACATATACCATTTCTTGTACCCGCTACCTTAAAATCCATATCTCCCATATGATCTTCTAATCCTTGAATATCAGTTAAAATAGTATACTTATCATCTTTAGTAATAAGTCCCATAGCAATACCCGCTACAGGTGCCTTAATAGGAACACCAGCAGCCATCAAAGATAGGCATCCAGCACAAATAGATGCTTGAGATGAAGAGCCATTACTTTCTAATACTTCACTAACTACACGAATGGTATAAGGGAATTCTTCTTCACTAGGTATTACCTGTGATAAAGCTCTCTCTCCTAAAGCTCCATGTCCAATTTCTCTTCTACCAGGAGCACCATATCTACCGGTTTCACCAACAGAATAAGCAGGAAAATTATAATGATGCATAAATCTCTTTTCTTCTTCAATTCCAAGTCCATCTAATATTTGATGTTCTCCTAAAGCTCCCAAAGTAGTTGTAGATAATACTTGAGTTTGACCTCTAGTAAATAATGCTGATCCATGAGTTCTTGCTAAAATATCAACTGCTGCAGACAATGGTCTTATTTCATCCATAGCCCTACCATCAGGTCTTACATGTTCTTCGGTTATTAATCTTCTAACTTCTTCTGCTTCTATATTAGAAACTATTTTACTAACATCTGCTAGTATTTTATCAATATTTTCATCACTATTATATTTGTCTTTAAAATATTCTACACTGTCATCTTTTACTTTATCAATAGCAGCATATTTTTCCAACTTATCCTTAATTTGAATAGCGTTAAGCATCTTATCAGTAGCAAATTCTGATACTTCATTTACTAAATCATCATCCAATTTAGCAAGTTCTACTTCTATTTTTGGTATTCCAACTTCATGTCTAATTTCTTCTTGGAATTTAACTAATTCTTTTATAGCTTCATGTCCAAACATTATAGCTTCTATCATATCTTCTTCAGATACTTCTTTACTTCCAGACTCTACCATATTTATAGCATCTTTAGTACCTGCTACATTAAGAGTTATATCACATTCTTCCAATTCCTTAGCACTAGGATTTATAATAAATTCACCATTTACTCTACCAACAACTACTCCTGCTACTGGACCATCAAAAGGTATATTACTAATAGTAAGCGCTAAAGAAGAACCAAATAATGCTGTCATCTCTGGAGTACAATCTTGATCTACTGATAAAACAGTATTAATAACTTGTACTTCATTTCTAAAACCTTCAGCAAATAAAGGTCTAATAGGTCTATCAATTAATCTAGCAGCAAGTATTCCTTGATCAGTAGGTCTACCTTCTCTTTTTATAAATCCTCCTGGAATTTTACCAACTGAATATAATTTTTCTAAATAATTAATAGTTAAGGGAAAGAAATCTGCTGTTGTAGCATTATTACTCATAACACAAGCTGTAAGTACCGCAGTATCTTCATATCTAACAAGAACAGCTGCATTAGCCTGTTTAGCGAGTTCACCATATTCTACAACTATTTTTCTTCCTCTAAAATCTAATTCAAATACTCTTTTTTCCATCATATCACTCCTAACTAAGTATTTATATTATCTAATATCTCCAAAAATAAAGGCACTCAAAAAAGAGTGCCTACTATTATTATTTATTTTCTTAAACCTAATCTACTTACTACATCACGATATCTCTTAACATCGTTTTCAAGTAAATAGTTTAATAAACTTCTTCTTTTACCAACTTTCATTAATAGTCCACGTTTAGAATGTTTATCTTGTTTATTATTCTTTAAGTGTTCTGTTAATGCATTGATTTCTGCTGTTAGAATAGCAATTTGAACTTCTGGAGAACCAGTATCTTTTTCATCTCTTGCATATTCTTTAATAATCTTAGTTTTAACATCTTTCTTTAAAGCCATTATATTTTCCTCCTTTATATATTTTCACCAATTACATCGTCATCGTAAGAGGTACGAATAACCAAGTAATAGGAACAATCTAATAATACTATATTTTTATTTTAAATACAAGTCTTTTTTTTACTTTTTTAATTTTTTTATTAAATCAGCCCAAATTTATTATAAATAAGGGCTGTACTTAATATATTTATTTAATATAAATATTACTCTTCATATTCTAATTCATACTTAATAGACTTAGTT
>CAVJSY010000175.1:0-5952 GCA_963652285.1 Oribacterium sp. | reverse complement strand
ATTAAACCCTAGTAGCTTTAATAGTTACTGGGTTTTTAATATAACGAAAAATAATTTTCTTCTATAAATATTTCTCCTTAAAAATATCCAATAAAAAAAGACTATTTCTAGTATTTAAAAATGTAAATTATTTTAATTAACTGCAAAAGATATTTCTGTTTTTATTGTTTGTCCAGCATTACTTGTTGCAGTTACTAAAACATCAGTACCATATCTTTCAAAGTCTTTTCCTTTAGCAGATAGCTCACTACTATTATTAGTATAAATCTGACCTTCATATTTTTGATTTGATCCATCAGCTGGAGTAATCTTCCACTCCTTAACTACTGGCTTTGTTGCTGTTATTTTATAACTTAGGTCTTTTACTCCCGAAAAAGAGTTATTTTCCTGATAAATAGTACCATTAAAATTTAATACTAAATCAGCTTCATATTGAATACTTGCAGTAGCACTCTTACCACTTGGTGTTGTAGCAGTAACAATAAATGTAGCACCATTAGCACAAGAACTATTATACATTGCCAAAGAGCCACCTTTACTTGGTTTTGCTTTAGCAGTAATAACTCCAGTACTTGCATCAATTGTCATACAAGCATCACTATTAATTGAATATGTAACATTACCACTTACATTTTCAGTAGTAGCTTTAGCATTAGAAGTATTATAACCATTTGCATGAATTAAACTTCTTGATAAAGATAAAGAAATCTTTTCTTCAACCTTAGGTGTTTCTTTTTTTGTTTCTGTTTTCTTTTCTTCTACCTTTTCCCATTTAGCATATAAAGTTGTGTCTTCTTCTAATAATGCTTTATCATATATTGGTGTACCATTTTTATCTTCCCAACCTTTAAATGTATAACCATCATAAGTTGGATCTTTAGGCAAAGTAAGTTCTACACCTTTATTTAAAGTAATATTATCAACTTTACTTCCACCTTTAGAATCGAATGTAATAGTTATAGTTTCAACCTCTGCTGTGTATGTAGCTTTTAACTTAGTTTTCTTAGTTATTTTAGTTTTAAAGTCAAAAGGTTTTTCTGCTAAAACATCTTCATCATTTTTAACATCAACAACTTCATACCAGTTAATAAATGATTCTCCCAAATCATCTTTATCTTTGATATCTTTTTCATTTATGGTTTTATTATATTTAACTTGTACTATTTCATTTTTAGTACCGTTATTATAATCAAAAGTGACATCAAACTTTCGATTAAAAAACCATAGTAAGAAAATAATAATCGCTAACAATATAACACCAATTATTGATAGAATAATTATTTTCTTCTTTTTGTCTTTAGACATAAACGCTCCTCCTTTAATATATTATACTACATATTTTCTATTTTCGTTTGATTTTATAGTAAATTTATATAAAATATTATAATGCGTTAAAATATCTATAAAAAAAGAATAGAAATTATTATTTAAAATCTATTCTTTTATTTTTCTTTATTTGCTAATTTCATAACTGCTTTTGTATATTTCATAAGTTCATTTTTACTATCAAATCCACAAGTCATTGCAAAATACTTAGTATATTTATCATCTTCATCAATTAATTTTAGTTGCATAGATTTATTTATATTATAACTTTCTTTTGCAGATAAAGTAGATAATTTAGCATAATCTTTTACACTTATATTATAAAGTGAATCATTATTTTTAAACTTATTATATATTTCAGTAGTCATAACACAATTATCAATAAGTTCTAAATCATTTTCATACTCAATGATGATATTATCTTTAAACTTTGTTACATTAGCAATTCTATCTATATATTCTGCTTTGCCATTTTTAATCTTGCCTACATTAGGTAATTTATTTAGCATAAAACAAATAAATAATACTAGTATAAGAACAAGAGAAATAATGATGATAATTTGTTTTTTATTTACTTTTAACTTTAATTTTTTCATTATATCATCCTTTCATTTTAATAAAAAGGAGTTAGAGAAAACTCTAACTCACAGTTTAATTTTCTTGTTTTCTTCTATAAGTATAAATACCTGCTCCTGCTAAACCTATCATAGATAAGATACCAGTTGCAACATAGAATATAATGTTATCACCTGTTTTTGGATTATCTTCAGTATTAGTATTGTCTTCTACAGGTGTATTTACTTTTGCAACAGTAAATTTAGTAGTAGCTTCACCACCATCAATATATACTGCTCTTAAAGTGTGCTCACCAACTGACAATGTATCAACATATTCTTTCTTTAAAGTAATAATTGTACTACCACTTTCAAGATCATAGTTATCACTATCAACTAATACATCATCAACATATACTTCCTTAAATAATCTAAAACTTGCATCTATTTTGAATACAGCTTTATCATTTTCTGTAATTACATACTTTTGATTAGCACCTTCAATAACTTCATAAACTATCTTTTCTACTACAACTTCTAAATTAATATCAGATGTAATATTAGATAAAGTTAATGTATCATCTAACATATCACTAATTTTATCAGTTCCATCAACTAGAACTTTAACTAGTTTGTATCCAGTATTAGCAATAATTGTAAAGTCTTGATTATCTCCATAATTTACTGTTACAGCACCATTTGGAGTAATAGTAGCACCTGTTACATCTTTAACAGTTACAGTAAATGGTATTTTCTTATAACTTACTTTAACTTCTTTTGATTCGTTCATAGTAAGATTTAATTTATTACCAGTAACTGTTGTTAAATCACTATTTACAAATACTTTATCAATCATATAACCAGTATCTGGTGTGAATGTTACTTCTACAGTACTTCCTTCAACTATATTAGTTTTAGATGCTGTAATAGTTCCATTAGAGCCATCTACACTAGTTGTTAGATTAAATAAATCTTTTACTACTACTTGTATATCAATATTAGTAATAGTTTTATAATTAACAGTATCAACTGGAGTATATGTAGCTTTATAATTATGTGTTCCAGCTGTTAATACTGTACCCGCATCATTCCAAGTAAATCTATCAGGTAGAGTTACATCATTTAATGTTTCTCCTTTTACAGCAGTAAGATCAGTTGGCACTGTATAGTCAGGTGTTGCCTGAGTGATAGACCAATTTAGTGTTATATCACTATTAGAATTATCTTTCCACTCAAAATTAGTTTTATCTTTAATTTTTGCAATAATAACATTATTTGATACATTTTTTGCTGTAGTAGCACCAGTTACTTCTATATTAGAATTAACATTATTTAATGTAGGAGTAATATCACTACCAGTATATTCAAAAGTATCTCTAACAATAGTTACATTTTCAAGTTGTATTTTCTTAATAGTGAAGTTATAAGTAACACTTCCCATATAGTTAGGATTACTATCTTTAACTTTATAAGTTACTGTATAATTTCCTGCATTTGTAGGAGCATTTATACTACTATATGATGTAGTTCCTGTACCTTTATAAAATACTTCTAACTCATTTACAGGTACTTTATTACCAATAACAGCAATAGAACCTACTGGAGTTTTACTATTTATTCCATCATAAGTAAATACTTGATTGTCTTCTATACCATTAAATGAAACACTTTCTTTTTCTACAACATGAATTGTAAAGTATTTTGTAGTTTCTTTCCATTCAGGTTCACCATCACTATTTTCATCAAAAGATGTTGCTGTTACAGTCATTACTACATCACCAGTATCAATTCCTGCGTCAAATGAATATGTATCATTATTATAAGTAAGAGCAGTTCCTGAATATATAGAAATATTTACATTTCCTTTAGCACCAGATACTTCACGAATTAAATCACTTGTTGCAATAGAACCATTAACTCTTACATATTGATCTGCAATAGATATATTTTGCTCCGCTGGAGTTACGGTTAATGTTCCATAAGAATGAGTATCAAAAGTATAGTTATCAGTAACATCTTCTGTACCTCTCATAACTTTAACTGTAAATGTATTATCACTATTACCTACATAGGTTTGACTTCCAGTCATAGTAACTACAACATTATCTCCAACAACTTCTGTTCCTGAAGCAGTATAATTACTATTTGTTAATGCCTCACCATTATAAACTCTTATAGCACCCTCTGTTGTTACCTTAATTTTACTGTCTTTTTTAGTAACAGTTAATTTTCCAGTATTTTTAACAATATTAGAGTAACAATTAGTTACATCATTTCCATCAGAGTTTGTTATTGTAATACTTTCAATTGTATTATTATTATCAGCAGTATCTTTAACATCTTTTACTTTACCAGTAATTACTGCTGAAATTTTATCACCATTTGGTAGTGTATTATCCACACGTGGACTTACACTATCTAGATAGTATGATGAATAAGTATTATTACTATGTTCAGTGCCATCATATTCAAATGTATCATCGCTTGATCTAACAGTTACCTTGTCAGTAATTGGTGTTATTTCAAAATTAACACTTGCCGTACTTACAGAATAGTTAGCATTATTTACACTTAACTCAGCTTTATATTCACCAACTAATTTAGGTTGTGTTGTTCCTAGCGATGTTCCATCTTTCTTATAATAGTTTAATACATAATCACCTGTTCCTAGTTCTTCAATACCTGATAAAGTAGGAGTTTGTGTTGTTCCATATACCCAAGAACTAGGTAAATTAACACCTAATGTTAATGATTTTGGATTTACTTTTAATGTAACTGTTGCAGTATATGTTTTATCATTTGCATCAGTTACTATGATATCTGCCGTATATGTACCAGCAGGAAGTCCTTCTTTTGCCTTAATTGTAAAACTTGCATTATCTGTTGCACCAGCACTTATTATTGGTTTATTAGTTCCTTCTACAATAAAATCAGTACTAGAACTTGCAACTGTTTTAACTTTTAAATCAGAAGTTCCCCTATTATAAATAGAAATATTTTTAGTTCCAACACTTGAATATCCAAATGTTAAATCATCTAGAGTAACATTATCTACATTAAATCCTTCATCCTTAATAATTTTAATGTATGTATTATTAGTAGCAGCAAGTGGCAACTCTGCAATATTAATATTTCTGTTTGTTAATTCAGTTTCTTCTACATCAACAGTTGTTTCCTTTTTTAAATAATATATTTTAGAATCTTCAGGAACAACATCATCAAATTTAATGCTGTAAAATCTATTTGCACCTAATTTATTCGCTGCTGAAGTATAATATGTTAAGGTATCAAACGTAAAATTCATTGTAATATCATCATCAGCTCCTGGAACCCATAATAAATTGCTATAAGAAGTAAATGTACCTTTTTTAATTTTAATATCCGCTGTAATATTTCTACCATAACTATCATAAAAGAGTTCAATTAAGTAATTAGTTGTTGCCACCTTATGACTGTAATTACCACCATCTATAGTAAAATTATAAGTTTTTGGTGTTTCTGCTGAATTATTATTTCCAGAGCTAACTATTATATTTTTATAAACTATCAATTGACCTTGAGAACCACTACTTGAATCTGTGAATGTAAATGACCCTGTATCATAAGATTTTGACCTATCAGAACCAAAATAAACAAAAAAATTACCATTTGTTATTTCTAACGTATTTCCTGCTAAGTCAAATGTTAGTGGTTTATCATTTAAATTAACAGCTACAAAATTAGAAACAGTAATATCACCACCTAATTTAATAGTAGACTCTTCTGTATATTTTTCTTCTAAAGCACTTCTTAACTCTGCTTCAGTTGTAACAGTTACAGTCTTTGCCTCTACATTAACAGCACCTATAAAAGTAAATGAAACTAGGGCTATAAATGTAAATAGCATTTTTTTGAAACTTGTTTGTTTCAATTTCATATTTTCTCTCTCCTTTCAAGTATAATTATATCATAGGTTTTTGTTTTTTCATACAAATTTGACTAAATTGTTTATTAAATTTTTATAGTTGTATTTTTTTTAATACATTTTATTAATTATACTTATATATTTTATGAAAATAACTTATATTATTTC
>CAVJSY010000174.1:0-6912 GCA_963652285.1 Oribacterium sp. | reverse complement strand
TTACAAATAAGAGTACAATCATTTATATAAATGTTAATATTGATAAAAAGGCACCTATTTTTAATATATCTAATTCTAGTAATGGTAAATGGACTAATCAGGATGTAACATTAGATTTTGATTATTCTGATAAACATTCAGGAATAAATATTAATAAGTTTATATGGAAAGACAATGTAACTCATACAAGTTATCGTTTGTATAAAGAGACTAATAAATATCAATATAAATGGGATATAAAAGGAAGTAGAATTGCTACATATAAGATATGTGATTATGCAGATAATTGTACTGAAGTAGAAACAAAAATCCAAATAGATAAAACTCCACCTGATTTGGAAATTCACTCCAATTCTTCAAATGGAGATTGGACAAATCAAAATATAACAGTAGAACTAAAATATTCTGATGATGCTTCTGGAATAAATAAAAATAGCTTAGAGCGGAGTATAGATGAAAATAATTGGACTTCCATATCAAATGCGTCAACATCAAATTGTACAGATACATGGGATGATAATATAAATAGTAAAGTTTATTATAGGATATGTGATAAAAGTGGTAATTGTACTACAAAAGATACAAAAATTAGTATAGATAAAACAGCGCCTAAAGTAACAGTAACTGTTAACAATAATGTACAATCAGAACAAAAACAGACTTGTAGCGGAAATTGTACGATAGACTTTAATAATAAAAATGAAATTTCAAAAGCACCAACTATATCATGGGAAATTGAAGATGTATCGCCTACATATACTGATTTTAACTTTAATGCTGCCGGTAATTATTCGGAATGGAAGGATTTTAGTATCGATAATTTCTTAAAAGATACAAAAGGTAAACCTGTATATAAAGGCGACAAATCGAAGAGCGGAAGTTACACTATTATTAGTGGAGGTAAGAGACAAATAGCTATTACTGTTAAGGATTCTGCAGGAAACAAAACTCAAGTAAAAATTAATTTTTATTTAAACTTGATTCCAGATATATTAACACCAGAAGGTAAACCAGTAAAAGTAAATGGTAGTTGGTGGATATGGACTATACCAGGTTATGTTGTTGTTGATAAAGAGGTTTGTTCAAGCGAACTCAAGAATGTATTTGATACGAGTAGTAGTAATAAATGCTTAGGAAGTGTGAAAGCTGAAGAAATAGTATCAAATTATGGCGTTGGTACTACTGACAAAACTTGCACAAAAAATTGTAATGTAAAAGTTAAAACGGATATTAATGGTAAACTACTTGAAACTGAAGGAAGCGGTGATAGTCTCTTTATAAGAATTTATATTACAGAGAATGCAATAAATCCAAAATCCCATGGTACAGATCCTCAAAGCTCATATGGGTGTTATTATAATAAAATTCCTAATAAAATGGAAAACTGTACAGACTATAAAACTGTTACAATAGATAATATGACATATTATGGAGTTTGGATAAAGGCTACTTGTAAACAGGATGGTAAAACATGTCCTTCTGATGGTATATCATTAAATGGTGTTGAGTTACCAAAATAAGAAAATATAGAAAACCAGACATTGGTTTTCTATATTTTTTAAAATTTTATCAAAAATCAATTGACAGAGTTCATTAATAATGATATATTAATAATGTTCGTAAATTTAGGTTTTGTCATGGGCAAAACTTATATTTAATGAGTATTATGAAACACCTGGATATGTGTAAGGAAGGAGGTGCAAAAAATATGGCTACAATTAATCAAAGAATCAAAGGAAAAGGTAAAAAAACTAGAAAGAGTAAATCACCAGCTTTATTAACTAGATTAGATACTGTTAATAATAGAACTGTTAATCAAAATTCTCCTCAAAAGAGAGGTGTATGTACTCGTGTTGGAACTATGACACCTAAGAAACCAAACTCAGCTTTACGTAAGTATGCTAGGGTTAGACTTTCTAACGGAGTTGAAGTTACTTGCTATATTCCTGGTATTGGACACAACTTACAAGAGCACTCAGTTGTTTTAGTAAGAGGTGGTCGTGTTAAGGACTTAATCGGTGTTCGTTATCACATTATTCGTGGTACATTAGATACTGCAGGAGTTCAAAATAGAATGCAAGGTCGTTCTAAATACGGTGCTAAAAGACCTAAAAAATAAAAATTAGAAAAATAAATAAAAGAAGGGAGGATTATTATGCGTAAGAGACAAGCGACTAAGAGAGATGTATTGCCTGACGCATTATACAAATCTAAAGTTGTAACTAAACTTATTAATCAAATTATGATAGATGGTAAGAAAGGTACTGCTCAAAGAATTGTTTATGATGCTTTTGATATGATTAAAGAAAAAACTGGTCAAGATGCTATGGAAGTATTTAATAAGGCAATGGAAAATATTAAACCTGCTCTTGAAGTTAAATCAAGAAGAGTTGGTGGCGCTAACTATCAAGTTCCAGTTGAAGTTAAAGCAGAACGTGCTCAAACTTTAGCATTCCGTTGGTTAGCACAATATGCTAGATTAAGAAGCGGTCATACTATGGCTGAGAAGCTAGCTAATGAAATAATTGATGCATCTAATGGTATTGGTGCTTCAGTTAAGAAGAGAGAAGATACTCATAAGATGGCAGAGGCTAATAAGGCATTTGCTCATTATAGATGGTAAGAGAAAGGAAAAATGAATTATGGCTCGTGAAATAAGCTTAGAACATACAAGAAACATTGGAATCATGGCCCATATCGATGCTGGTAAAACTACTTGTACTGAAAGAATTCTATTCCATACTCATAAGATTCATAAGATTGGAGAAACTCATGATGGTGAATCTCAAATGGACTGGATGGCTCAAGAGCAAGAAAGAGGTATCACTATTACTAGTGCTGCTACTACTGCATTTTGGAAAGGTTATAGATTTAACATTATAGATACTCCTGGACACGTTGACTTTACTATTGAAGTTCAAAGAAGTTTAAGAGTATTAGATGGTGCTGTTTTACTTATTGATGCGCAAGCAGGTGTTGAACCACAAAGTGAAACAGTATGGAGACAAGCAAACGAATACAATGTACCTAGAATCATTTTTGCTAATAAAATGGATAAAATGGGAGCTGATTTCTATTTTAGTTTAGGTACTATTAAAGATAGATTAGGAGCTAATACTGCTGCACTTGAACTTCCTATTGGAGCAGAATCTGAATTTAATGGTGTAATTGATCTTGTTACTATGAAAGCATATCACTTTGACGGAAAACAAGCAGAAGATTATACTGAAATTGAGATTCCAGAAGATATGAAGGAAAAAGCAGAAGAGTATAGAAATATCTTAATCGAAGCTGCTGCTGACTTTGATGAGGAATTAATGATGACTTATCTAGACGGTGGTGAGATTACAGTTGAAGCTTTAAAGGCTGCAATCAGAAAAGGTGTATTAAAAGCAGAATTTTTCCCTGTAATGTGCGGAACTGCTTTAGGTAATATGGGTATTAAGTTATTACTTGATGCTATTGTTGATTATTTACCTGCTCCTACTGATGTTGCTTCAATTGAATGTACTGATATGAATGGTAATGCTGTATTAAGACATCCATCAGATTCAGAACCATTTACAGCTTTAGCATTTAAAATTGCTACTGACCCATTTGTTGGAAGACTTACATTCTTTAGAGTTTATTCTGGTACATTAAAGAGTGGTTCTTATGTACTTAACTCAACTAAGGATGTTAAGGAAAGAATTGGTAGAATATTACTTATGCACGCTAATCACAGAGAAGAAATTCCAGAGATTTATGCTGGTGAAATTGGAGCTGCTGTAGGTCTTAAGAATACTACAACTGCTGATACTCTATGTGATGAAAAGAAACCTGTAATAATGAAAGGTATGGAATTCCCAGAACCAGTTATTACACAAGCTGTTGAACCAAAAACAAAAGCTGACCAAGAAAAGATGAGTATTGCATTACAAAAATTAGCAGAAGAAGATCCAACATTTAGAATGCATACTGATCCAGAAACAGGTCAAACTACTATCTCTGGTATGGGTGAATTACACCTAGATATCATTGTAGATAGAATGAGAAGAGAATTTAATGTAGAAGCTACTGTTGGTGCTCCAATGGTTGCATACAGAGAAACACTTACTCAAACTGGTGAATGTGAAGGAAAACACATTAAACAATCTGGTGGTCGTGGACAATACGGACACGTTTGGATTAGATTTGAACCAAATCCTGAAAAAGGTTATGAGTTCGTTGATAATATCGTAGGTGGAGTTGTTCCTAGAGAATATATTTCAGTTATTGATAAAGGATTACAAGAAGCTATGCAAACTGGTGTTTTAGCAGGATACCCTATGGTTGATGTTAAGGCTACTTTATTTGATGGATCATATCATGATGTTGACTCATCTGAAATGGCATTTAAGATTGCAGCTTCACTTGCTTTGAAAGAAGCAAAGAATAAATGTAAACCAGTACTTCTTGAACCTATTATGAAGGTTGTTGTTACTGCTCCTGATGAATATACTGGTGCTGTAATAGGAGATTTGACTGCAAGACGTGGTAAACCACAAGGACAAGAATCTAGAGGTAATGCTATTGCATTTACTGCTATGGTTCCACTTGCTGAAATGTTTGGTTATGCTACAAGCTTAAGAAGTTCTACTCAAGGTAGAGGAAACTATGTAATGGAATTAGATCATTATGAAGAAGTTCCAAAATCTATTGCTGAAGAGATAATCAAAAAAAATGGAGGAAATTAGTTAAAGTACTTGAATAACTAATTAAAATTTGTTAAAATATAATATGTAACAAATTAAGAAAGAGAGGAAAATTAAAATGGCAAAAGAAAAATTTGATCGTTCAAAACCACATGTTAACATTGGTACAATTGGACACGTAGACCATGGTAAAACAACATTAACTGCTGCTATTACTAAGGTTTTATCTGAAAAAGGATATGCTAAATTCGAAGATTATGCTGATATCGATAAAGCTCCTGAAGAAAGAGAAAGAGGTATTACAATTAATACTGCTCACGTTGAGTATGAAACTGACAAACGTCACTATGCTCACGTTGACTGTCCAGGACACGCTGACTATGTAAAGAATATGATTACTGGTGCAGCTCAAATGGATGGTGCTATCCTTGTTATTGCAGCTACTGATGGACCAATGGCTCAAACAAGAGAACACATCTTACTTGCTAGACAAGTTGGTGTACCTAGAATGGTTGTATTTATGAATAAATGTGACCAAGTTGATGATGAAGAATTACTTGACTTAGTTGAAATGGAAATTCGTGAATTATTAACTAGTTACGGATATGACGGAGACAATACTCCAATTATAAGAGGTTCTGCTCTTAAGGCTCTTGAAGGAGATGCTGCTGCTGTTGAAGCTATCAACAAATTAATGGATGCAGTTGATGAATGGATTCCAACTCCTGAAAGAGATACTGATAAACCATTCTTAATGTCAATTGAAGACGTATTTACAATTACTGGTCGTGGAACAGTTGTTACAGGACGTGTTGAAAGAGGACAATTAAAACTTAATGATGAAGTTGAAATCGTTGGTCTTAGAGACACTAAGAAAACAGTTGTTACTGGTATTGAAATGTTTAGAAAAACTCTTGACTATGCTGAAGCTGGAGATAATGCTGGTGTATTATTACGTGGTATTTCAAGAGATGACGTTGAAAGAGGACAAGTTCTTGCTAAACCAGGAAGTGTTCATCCTCATAAGAAATTTACTGCTCAAGTATATGTTCTTTCAAAAGAAGAAGGTGGAAGACATACTCCATTCTTCTCAAATTACAGACCACAATTCTACTTCAGAACTACTGATGTTACTGGTGTAATTACATTACCTGAAGGTACTGAAATGGTTATGCCTGGTGATAACGTTACTATGACTGTAGAATTAATTGCTCCAATCGCAGTTGAAAACGGAACTAAGTTCTCAATTCGTGAAGGTGGACGTACAGTTGGTGCTGGAAACGTTTCAGACATTATTGAATAATTAAAATTGAACTCTTTTAGAGTTCTTTTTTTTATATTTGACTTTCTGTTAACAATATGTTATAATACAGAACCATCAGGGGGAATTTGGTATGAATAAAGAAATTAAGGGGCTTTTGTTTGAAATAATATTTTTAATTTCTGTAATGATTATTAGTATTCCAATTTATAATATTTCTAGTAAAAATAATTTATTAGCAAGAAGTGTTGCTAATGGTACTACTAAAGGATTAGATGTTAATATTTTACAAAGGGGAGATATGAAAACTACTGATGATATTATTAAAGTTAAAAATTTAGATAATAATAGTGCTAAATATGATTTAATATTAGTGTTTTCTAAAGAGATAGATATTAATAATGTTGGTATTATTTTAAATGGTAAAGAATATTCTTTAAAAACATTAAAATATAGTGTAGATAATGATAATTATTATTTTACTATTGATAGTTTTAATATTAACAATAAGGATATGTATTTTAATTTTAGAATTTTAAATTGTTCTATAGAAAGTAATAATATTTCTTATTCATTTAGAATAGAAAGGAATTTATATGGATTATAAAGATATAGATTATTCTAAATATTTATCAGTTGATAATGGTAAAGGTATTCTTCTTAGTAAAGAAGATACTTTAGTATTAAAAAGATATGATATTGATTATAAAAAATATGGAAATTTAAATGAACTTATATTTGATATTGAATCTTTATTAGATGAAGAAGAAGATGAAGAACTAGAAGAGATATGTTCTAAATTAAGTGAAATCTATTATTATAATTATGTTAATAAATAATAAAGGGGGAATTAAGAATGATAGATACAAAGAAAATGAAATATGCAGATTTTGAAAGATTATGCCAAGAAATAGAAATGAAAGCTAAAAATTTTGAAGAAAATAATTTTAGCAGGAATAAATTTTTTCTATCTTTATC
>CAVJSY010000173.1:0-7806 GCA_963652285.1 Oribacterium sp. | reverse complement strand
AAATTCTAATAGTGATATTAGAAGCATGCGATTTTAAATCGTGTGAGGTTCACAACAATAAACTTGGAACTAAATCAAATGTAAGCATAAACGATATTGTAGATATTTTAAAACAGTTTGAGATATTAAGAAAAAAGAAATTCAGTATAGAAGATATATTATTACAGAATGAAAAATCCATAAATGATTGCCAATAAAGAAGAGTAAAAAAATCTAATACAAAGTTTAATATTGAATCTTATTAAAAGATAAAAATTGATACAATAATTATTAGAAATAATAGTAGGTATGTTTGGAAGTTACAAAGCAGTAAAGAAATACTTAAAAGTGTAGTATTTCTTTTTTTGTCAAACAATACATCAAAATAAAGAAGTATAATCTAATGTTTAAAAGTAAAAATAAAGTTTAAATATTTACAAACATACATTTAAGTTTGTATAAAAAATCAAATTAAAATATTGATAATATTCTTAAAATATGGTATCCTATTAATGTATAAAATAACAAGGTAGGTGATAATTTTGAGTTTTAGAAAAACAATGTTAATAATAACAATTATCACTATAACAGTATTTCTTTTATCACTAGCAACAAGTTATGCTTGGTATTCCTATAGCGGAGGAGCAACGGATTGGGACAGTGTAACCAGTGATGTGGATTTAAATGTAATATATGCTCAAAGTAAAATAATAAAAACTACAACAAGTGTACCTATAAAAGATGAAGAAAAAGAAAAGTATGCAGACAAAAACATCTTTACAGTATCTTCACCAAAGGAGTTATATGATCATCAAATATTTTTAACTATATCATTAATCAATATTAAAATAGATGATGACTTAAAAACAAAAGACTTCAAATATGAATTATTGCAAGATGGCCAAGTTATAGCAAGTGGTACAGGTCAAGATTTAACAGATAAAGTCAAAATATTAGTAGATAAAATAGAAATAAATCCAGTAAAGTCATACACATTTGCTCTTAGAATATGGTTAAGTGAAACTGGAGAGAATCAAAATAACTTAATGAATAAATCATTTCAAGCTCAAATTCAAGTAGACAGTGTAGCAAAAAAGTAAACACAAAGTATATTGTGTTTATTTTTTTGTCAAAGTATATTATAATTATTATGGTGATAGTATGAAAGATAAAGAAAGGTTAAAGTTAAGCATAAAAAGCATTGAAGATTTAGAAAAATTAAAAGAAAATAAAGAGTGTAAATATGTAAATATAGATATAACAAATCCCAATCCGAAAATAATTGATTATCTACTAACAAACGGACAAAATCTATCATATACAGCTATGATAGAAGAAAAAGCTGGTTATATCTATATTGACTATGAAACATTTAGAAAAGGACAACTACTAATAAATGAAATTATTAGAAGCATTCCCGCTAATTTAACTAAATTAGAAAAATGTAAATACATATATGTAAAACTAGGCTCTTTTATAGGGTATGATATAAACTCTATAGAAGAAAAAAATGAAATTCTAAATCTTTCTACTATCTACACCGTAAAAAACATCTGGGGGTGTATGTCAAATAGTAAAGGTACAAATAAATCATTTACAGAATTATTTTATTACCTATGTAGATTAGCAGATATCGATTGTAAAATAATGTTAGTAAATGAATATGGATACCAAAAAAATATTGTTAGAATAGACAATATAGAAATAATTACTGACATCACCAAAGATATTCCATATATACAAAGTGGCTTTCAAACAAGATTTTTTGGAAGTTATAATAGCGATATAGAATTAGATAGAAAAATTGGCTATATAAAAGACATTTACAATGATAAAAAATTAGAATTATCATTAAAAGGATTAACCTTTATTAAAGATGATATAGTAAAATACTTATTAATAAAAACTCAAAATATAATAAAAGTAGCAAACATACAACCAGTAGAACTAGGAATCATATATAATGAAATCTTTAGAAAATTTTGCCCAGACAAACAAGTAAAAATTAATAACTTATACATAGATTCCAATAATACAAAAGAACATTTTATATTAATAAGTTATAATGGAAGACATTATAGTTTTAATTATAGCAAGAATACATTTGTAGAAATTAAAGAGATAGATTTACAGAAATTTATAAGTAGTGGTACAATCATGTTATACAAGAATGAAGAAATACCAATAATTAACCATAATAAACTAAAAATTGCATAAGAAAGCAGGTAAAAAGATGAATATAGAAACACTTAACAATCCCCAAAAAGAAGCAGTAAAACACATAGATGGACCAATGTTAGTTCTAGCAGGAGCAGGGTCAGGAAAAACCAAAGTATTAACTAGCAGAATAGCATACTTAATAGAAAATGGAATTTCTCCTGCAAATATTTTAGCAATAACATTCACTAACAAAGCAGCAAGGGAAATGAAAGAAAGAGTAACAAATTTAATAGGTAGTGATGCTAATTATATTCAAATCTCAACATTTCACTCATTAGGATTAAAAATCGTAAAAGAAAATGCTGAATTTTTAGGATATGATAGAAATTTTATAATATTAGATAGTGATGATACCTTAACGGTAGTAAAAAAAATAATTAAAGATATGGGACTAAATCCTCAATATTATAATGCCAGAGAAATAAGAAATAAAATAAGTTCTGCTAAAAATGAATTAATTGCCCCAGAGCAATATCACAATTTAGAATTTGATGAAAAAGTAGTAGATATTTATAAAAAATATCAGCAAAAATTAAAAACAAACAATTCTGTGGATTTCGATGATTTATTAATACTACCAATAAAATTATTTAAAACAAGCAAAACGATTTTAAATAACTATCAAGAAAGATACAAATATATATTAATAGATGAGTACCAAGACACAAACCAAGCCCAGTATGTATTCAGCAAAATGCTAAGTGAAAAATACAAAAATATATTTGTAGTAGGTGATAATGATCAAGCAATATATGCCTTCCGTGGAGCGAATTTTAAAAACATACTAAATTTTGAAAAAGATTATCCAAATTGTAAAACAATTTTATTAGAAGAAAATTATCGTTCAACAAAAACAATTTTAAATGCCGCTAATAGTGTCATAAAAAATAACAAAGAAAGGAAAGATAAAAATCTTTGGAGTAATAATGAAGATGGAGATAAAATAAAATATATCCAAACAAATAATGAAAAAGAAGAAGCTGATTATGTAGCAGATGAAATTAAAAAATTAGCAAGTAACGGTACAAAATATGACGATATTGCAGTTCTATATAGAACAAACGCTCAATCCAGAGTAGTTGAAGAAGCAATGTTAAAATCAAATATACCATATAAAATAATAGGTAGTTTTTATTTCTATAATAGAAAAGAAATAAAAGATTTATTATGTTATTTAAGACTTATAAATAATCCTAAAGATGATGTAAGTTTAACAAGAGTTATCAACGTTCCAAAAAGAGGAATAGGAGAAAAAACAATAGCTACTATTGCAACTATAGCAGATTCTGAAAATATATCAATGTTTGATGCAATATCCCAAGGAAAAGAACAAGGATTTAAAAATTTAATATTAAGCCTAAAAGAAAAAAGTGAGAATCTATCACTAACAGAATTAGTAGATTTAGTTTTAGAAAAAAGTGGTATGAAGCAAGAATTAGAAACAGAAAAAACACTAGATAATGAAATAAGATTAGAAAACCTAGAAGAATTTAAATCTATAACAAAAAATTATGAAGAAGAATTTGGAGTAATATCATTAGATGATTTCTTAAATGAAATTTCATTAGTATCAGATGTATCAGAGCATACAGAAGAACAAAATAGAGTTAGTTTAATGACAGTTCATGCAGTAAAAGGGCTAGAATTTGATGATGTCTTTGTAGTAGGAATGGAAGAAGGAATATTCCCACATTACAATGCAATAAACGATGGTAGCGCCCAAGCAATTGAAGAAGAAAGAAGATTATGCTATGTCGCAATTACCAGAGCAAAGAAAAAGTTATGGCTTTTAAACTGTAAAAGAAGAATGTTATTTGGTCAATTACAAATAAACCCACCAAGTAGGTTTATGAATGAAATAGATGAACAATATATAGAAAAAGAAAATAACAAAACAGGAATAATAAATAAAATATCAAATTTTTCAAAAGATAAAATGTTTAATAAAACAAATGTTGATTATGCTGTAGGAGAACAAATCAAACACACAGAATACGGAATTGGAGTAGTATTAGCAGTAGATAAGTCAATAATGACAGTAGCATTTCCACATCCAATAGGTACCAAAAAATTAATGAAAAATCACAAAAGCATATCAAAAATAGACATTTGCTAGAAAAAAATAAAAAAATTTCAATTTAGGGGTTCAAATTTCTAAAATATATGATATAATATTAGAGAAATTTGAGTTTCATGTCTCCTTAGCTCAGTTGGTAGAGCAACTGACTCTTAATCAGTGGGTCTACTTGAGTTAATGAGTTCCAAAGCCTTTATTTATAAAGGTTTAAAAGAATTAAGATATTAAATATAGCGTTTATGTATGCAAAATGTATGCAAAAATGAAAAAAAGTGATATAATTACTCTATATTTTATATATGGGCTGTTAGCTCAGTTGGTAGAGCAATTGACTCTTAATCAATGGGTCTAGGGTTCGAATCCCTAACAGCCCACCATTGTGAATATTAAAAGATTATACTTGTTATAGTCTTTTTTCTTTTATATAAGTGTATTAATATATAATACATAATAAATATAGATAACAGCCACTAAAAATAAGAACCCATAAAAAAAGTACATTATAATTGTACTTTTAGACATTAAAATAATTATCAGCCATTTTCTTAGATGCCTCACGCTCAGCACTAACAAATATATGTGAATAAATCATATCAGTTATATTTGATGACGAATGTCCTAGTCTTTTACTAATAACTTTAGTATGTATATCAGACGCTATAAGCATTGACGCACTTGTATGCCTTAATCCGTGAAAACTTAAAGGTTTTAGGTCATATTTTTTTTGTATCTTTTTAAATATTTTACTAGGTGTATCGGGGTGCATATTATTACCAAATTTATCAGTTAATATTTTATTGCTATTTTTCCATTCAGTTCCCAACAATAATTTTTGTTGGTCTTGTTGCTTTTTAAATTCTTCTAACAATGATAATGTTTGACTAGTTATTGATATTGTCCTTATAGAACTACTATTTTTAGGGTGGTCTTTTTCTATAACTCCATTTTTAGTACATTGAGTAGTCTTATTTATTGTTATTTTAGAATTATTAAAATCTATATCGTCCCAACTTAATCCCGTCAACTCTCCACGACGACACCCACTATCAATAGCAAGTTGTATTATAACTTGATATTTTAAAGGTTCATTTTTTATACAAGTTAATAATTTGATTATATCTTCATTGTCATAATAACTAACTTCTTTTTTTATTGGTTTAGGTCTATCAACTAATTTATTTACGTTCTTTTCTATTAATTCCCATTTAACACCATAATTAAGTATAGAATTATTTAAGGCATAATAATGTAATATTGTATTTTCACTTAAATTTCTTTCTGCTGTACGTAATTTATTGTAAAAACTAAGGAAATTAATAGCCCTTAATTCAGTTAATTTATAATGCCCCAAATTTTCTTTTATTTCTTTTAATAGTCTTTCGTATTCTTCAATAGTTTTTATCTCTAATCTAGGTTTTGCTATTTCTTGATACCACTTGTCTATTAAATCATTATAAGTTAAATTATCATTATTTATAAAAATACCTTTTTTAATTTGTGATTTTATTTCACTTTCTCTAAGCCTTGCGTCCTTAATTTTTCCGTAAAACATTTCACTATGTTTAATTGGCTTTTTAACACCATTTATATATTTATACCCCATAATAACTTGTATTTGGAATACGTCTTTTTTCTTTCTACTTGATATTGCCATTTTTTAATCTCCTTTTTTACATTTGTATTTTTTGCCAATCTAATGTATAATGGAGATACACGAGATTGGATTTTCAAAATTTCAACTATTTAAATCGGTCTAATTTTGTGTATTTATTGATTGGAACTATTGCCGTAGTTTCCAATCTTTTTTATTTCTTTTTATCATTTAAAATATCTTTTATTATAGTTTGCATTTCTCCAGCGTATTTAATTGCATACTGTTCCGTATTTTCTCTTATTTTAATTGGAACATTTTTTGCTTGGACTAATTTTTCAATAGTTTTAATCCAATTAGTCATTATTGCATATTTAGTCATATCATATATGCTATCACTAGTAGAAAAATTACTATATTGTTTATTTCCATTGCATTTTTCATCAACGATATTTCTTCCTAAAGTAATTGAAAAATAAGTTACTAAAGAGTCAAGAAGTTTCTTATCTTGTATAAGTGAATTAATTAAAAATAACTTAATATATGACTCAAAATTGTCCTCTATTGTTTCTGCGTCAGCCTTTTTCTTTAAATCAGTTAAAGTATTTATTGAATTATCATCTAATCCCAATTTAACACCTAATTCAATTAGTTTATCATTATTATTAAGTTTTAAGTTGCTTTCTCCTAATAAATAAGAATAAGAAACACTAAAATAATCGTGTATTTTTACTAATTCAGCGTTTTTAGGCATTTTTCCACCCTCATCACATTTTTTCTTGTAATTTTGTAATGTGGTTTTACCGATACCCATTTTTTTATACATTTCATTTTCAAAAATAGAATAGCCTTTTTTATCAACTTCTTTCTTTTTATCTTCAATTAGTTGATTTAATCTACTAGAAAATTTATCAATAATATCTTTCGTTAATGGGTCAACTTTTTTCGCTTTTTCGTCTTTCATCTTCCACCTCCTACTAATAATAGTATATCAAAGTATAAGCCGAAAGTCAATAAAACGTGGTCTTTTTCAAAAAAAGAACATACTAAAAAATGTGGTCTTTTTTTTATGGTTTAAAATCCTAGAATATACCTAATGGTCTTTTAAGAAAAAAGCATTTACTTCAAACTTTTAATATGTTAAATTGATAATGCAATTGCAAGGTAGTGGTCTAAATTTTAAAACGACCACATTTAAAAATGCACTAAAGAAAGGAATATATAAAATGATATTAGATGAAATTTTGACGGTAGAAGAAACGGCTAATATATTAAGAATTAGCATATCAGAACTTAGAAAATTAATGACATTAAGGCAAATAACTTATTTTGAAGTTGGAGAAGATAACAGCAAGAAGAAAAATAAAAGATTTAGAAGAATTGATATTGAAAACTATATTAACAGCCATTTAATAAAAGATATGGCTACTTATATTGATGATAAGGAGGATTATTATGGCTAGGTCTAAAATTAAAGCAGTATATAATGAGTCTTGGGAAAGCAATAAACAAACAAAACAATCATTTACTAAAATATGTGATGATATGCTTGACTCTATGGCTTGGCACGATTTAGATTTGGCAGCCCAAGGATTATATTTGTTTTTGAAAAGAAAATATACCAAAAATAATGGTAAAGACAATGCAAATGATATTCACCTTACTAAAAAGGATTTAAGAATACTAAATAAAAGTAATAATACTATTATGAAGTATTTAGACGAATTAATAGAAAATGGCTTTATTAAAGTTATACAGCACGGAAAATTAGCAAGATTACCTAATATCTATGGCTTTAGTGCTGATTGGAAGAAGTACAATACAAAAGAATTTTTTATACACCCTAATAACAAACGAGATACTAAGAAAAATAGTTATAAAGAGTAACTCGGTCGATACATAATATTTATGCTATATGTATGGTAATAGTTATAAAAGG
>CAVJSY010000172.1:0-8974 GCA_963652285.1 Oribacterium sp. | reverse complement strand
AATATTATTTAGTTATCTATCAGTTAAAAATGATCTTTTTTTTTTTTTTTTTTTGGTAAAATTTAGTTAACATAATAGAAAATAGAGATTTACAAAAGGAAGAAAGGAATTTAGTTATGAATGAAGAGCAAAAAAGAATATTAGAGGATATTCATAAAAAAACAGAAAACTTAATGGTTGAAAAAGCAAATCTAACCTTAATAGCAAGAAAATCAATTTTAGAAGGAAATTATCCAGACATTATAATATTAGAACAAATTAGAAAAATAGATGAAGCTATAGCAGGAGTTTATAGAGATCAAATAGAGGATATTAGAAAAAATTCAAAGAAGATAAAAGATGCTGCAATAAAAGAATATGGTAACCCTATAATAACTGACGATAAGAAAACAGAATATTATTCAACAGGTCAAAATAGAATAATTTTTAAAACATCAGAATTATCAAAAGCTAAAATAAGAATAGATTCTGCTCAATTTGAATTATATGAACAATTATTTAGAGAAATAAATAATATAGAAGAAGAACAACGCATATTATGGATTCATACACATGGAGGTAAAAAATCAAAAACAGATTTAGAAAAAATACTAAGAGCTAATATAAATGATATGCAATCTATAATGCCTATGCTTCAAGAAAATTTAAAAATAGAAAATGAACTAGCCAATATGGATTTAGAAGAAAAGAAAGAAAAATTATCAGAGCTTCAACAAGATATACAAGAAAGACAAAGTAGACATGGAAGTCAACGAAATAGAATCTTACATAGTGAAAAGAAGGAAGCAAATAAAACAAATAGAGAAATTAATGAATTAAACAATGAGATAATAAATAACGAAGCAATTTCTATAGATTCTGGAAAGTCACAACGTGAAATAGAAAAAGAAGCATCTGAAAGAAAAAAAGAAATACAAAAGCAGCATCAAAAAGAACAAGAAGACATTAAACAACAAAGAAGAGAAGAAAATGAAAGAAGAAGACAAGAAAATATTCGAAAACAACAAGAAAGGGAAGCAAAAATAGCAGAACAAAAACGATTAGAAGAGCAGAAGAGGTTAGAAGAACAACAAAAATTAGAAGAACAGAAAAAACAAGAGCAAAAGGTACAGAAAGTAAAATCAATAGCAAGACCTAAAAACAAAATGAGTTTAAAAGAAAAATTAAAAAGAGTAGCAGTAGCAGCAGTAGCGGCAGTAACTGCATTTACAGCAGGAATAGGATTATTTAATGGAAGAAAAGCCGAAAAAAACAATGAAATTCCTAACATTTCACAAGATAGTATAACAGAGATATATGATAAAGAAAAAGTTTCTCATCAAAATAATGATGATACTGAAAAAAAAGAAAATACAGTAACAATAAGTTATAAAACTCAAGATCCAACCTCAAGTCAAGAAAATGAACAAATCGTGTCACAAGATATACATATTAGCGAAGCAGAAGATATAGAATATACAGAAACAGCAGGATTGTGGAGTACAGTAAAAATAGGAGATAAGATATACAATAATATGAATTCGGCCTTAAATCATCAAAATGCGTTAAAGCCATACTTTGATAGTGATAAAGAATATACAATAGTCAGTGTAACTTATTCTAATGGAGTCCAAACTACTTCAGTTGACACTACAATGCAAAATTGTAATGAATTAGAAGAAACATTAAAATCCCAAGGTTTTAAACCACAAGGTTATATGATAACAACAAAAAGATCAGACGAAATAGATTTAACAAATATAAATAACCTTGATGGTAAAATAACAGGATATGTACCAGCAGATGAAATAATTCAAGAAATGCAAATGGAACAAGGAAGGGCTAGATAATATGAAAGGTATAGAATTATATGATGTATTAACATTAGATAATAATGAACAATATACAATTACAGCAAAATTAGAAAAGAATAATAAAATATATTTAATGCTAGTAGGTATAGATGAAGAAGAAAATCCAATACCAGAAAAATCCAAAATAGTAGAATTTGTTATAAGTAACTTTACTATAAAAGAAATAGAAGATAAAGATGAATTAAAATTAATTACTTTAGAATTATCTAAAAATACAATCAAAGAATTAAATAACTAATTATTTAGTTCTTTTTATATTATACTTTACACATTAAATATTATTTAGTTATCTATTAGTTAAAAATACAATTATAAGTATTTTATATGATATTCTTATATTATAAAGTAATAGAAAGGAAGATGAATATGGGATTATTTGATAATTTTAAGAAAAAGAAGAAGGAGGAAGAAAGTACATATAGCAATTTAACATTAGATGAAATAAAACAAAAACGTATAGAAGAAAGCAGAAAACTGGATGATTATACAGAAAATAAAGCTAATGAATATTCAAAATCACATAATGAAACTCTGAATAGTACAAGGATGGATTTAAGATCATGGCTAAATGAAAATCCACAAGCATTTTCAGTAGATGATAATTCATTAGAAGAGTTACTAGGAAAAAATAATCAACAAACAATAGCAGAGTCAATAAGTTCTCCAGTAAGTAGTACCACAAGAAATGAGCAAGAAGCTCTAAAAAATCCTTCTAATAAAAAAAAAAATTATAATATTATATAGACAGAAAGATGGGAATATGTTTCCAGACTCAGTAGCGTTCATAGATGATAATGGTGTAATAATAGCTGGTCCAAAAGATTATGAAGGGAAAAAAATAGAGGGACTAAGAGAAATTAAAAGCTTAGATGAAAAAACATTCATTGTATGGGTTGGACACGATGCCTACTATAAAGTAACACCGGAAAAAATATTAAAAGAATTTAATCAAGATTCAGAACTTTATAAAAAAATTTATGAAACGTCAAAAAAAGGAGCAATCAAATGCCGTACAAACGAAGAAGTATTATACAATGCAATATTGTCAGGATTAATGGCACGTATAGGAAAATATAAAATAGTCTTTGGTAATAGAAGTGGAAGAGGTAATGCTACTGGACATTTTGAGGAATTTAATAAAGATGAAGAAAATATTAAAACAAGTCTAATATCAAGTTTTGCAGAACAAATTATGAAATTTGAATCGATTCCACAGTTTTATAAAGATATAGAACCAGAATTAAGAAAAAGAATACAACTAATGGAATCCAATACATTAACTCAACAACAAACAACATCACCTAAAATAAATGCAGAATTCAAACATTCAACTAATGGATACAGTCAAGATGATGATTATTTTTTATCACATACAATTTTTGATGCAACACCTCCAGAAGATTACGAGGAAAACTATCATCATCATAGAAGATGATAGTTAATATACAGAAAGGAAAAATTTTATGGAAAATAAACCAATAGAATTATCACCAGAAGCTCAAAAAGCAATAAATTTATTAAGTGATGGAAAAGGAGTAGAATCAAATATTTTAAGTGCTTTAAGTAGTTTAGGAAAAGGGTCTGCTGATGCTAAATTTCCATCTTATATAGATGATATGCCTATAAGATGCGTAATCACTAAAAGAATAGAAAATCATAATCCAGGAGATATTATTGATTTAGACTCTAATTATTTTGAAACCTTAAAATCTCGTTATCCAGACTCAATACAAAAAATTGAAATGACTAGACAAGACTGGATTGACTTAGCTACTAACAATGCCAACAAATCTGCAAAAAGAATTATGGAATTACAACAATTATATGGAGAAGAATTTTATAGCCGTAATATGCAAGTTATTCCAAGTTATGGAGAAGTTGATGGAAAAGGATTTCAAGGTGGATTAAGAGAAGCCTATGAAATGACAAAACAACTACAGCAAGATATAGAAGTATTTGAAGAGCAATATAGAAAATTTGGTATACATAGATAAAAGCAAAGATGATTATAAAAAAATATAATCATTTTTGCTTTTATTAATGACTTTTTTAAAGAAATTTGGTACAATACACTAAGTAATTTAAATCTTATATGTAAAGAAGGTGAATTAGTATGTTTAAAATAAAAGATATAGAAATAAAAAATAATATAGTTTTAGCTCCGATGGCAGGGATATGTAATAGTGCTTTTAGAAAGATAATAAAAGAAATGGGCTGTGGACTGATGTACTGTGAAATGGTAAGCGACAAAGCCCTAGTCTATGATAGTAAAAAGACAATAAATATGTTATATATGGAAGAGGTAGAAAGACCTATAGCTCAACAAATATTTGGAAGTGACAAAGAAACATTTGTTGAAGCAGCAAAAAAAGTCTATGCAGAAATGAAACCAGACATTATAGATATAAATATGGGATGTCCCGTACCCAAAGTAGCAATAAAATCCCAAGCAGGATCAGCACTTTTAAAAAATCCCGAAAAAATAAAAGAAATAGTTGAAGCAGTAGTAGCGGCAGTTCCCATACCAGTAACAGTTAAAATTAGAAGTGGTTGGGACAGTAATTCAATAAATGCACCATATGTAGCAAAAATATGTGAAGAAGCAGGAGCATCTGCAATTACAGTACACCCTAGAACCAGAGCCCAAGGTTATTCAGGAACACCAGATTTAGACATAATTAAACAAGTTAAACAAACAGTATCAATACCAGTAATAGGAAACGGTGATATAAAAGATATAGAAAGTGCAAAACATATGTTTGAATATACTGGTTGTGATGCCATAATGATCGGTAGAGGTTGCCTAGGTAATCCATGGCTAATAAAACAATTAGTAGAATATTTCGAAAATAGTAAAGTACTACCCCTACCAACATATCAAGAAAAAATAAAACTATGTCTTCATCACTTTGATTATCTCTTAAAAATAAAACCAGAGAAAGTAGCAGTACTAGAAATGAGAAGTCATATAGCATGGTATATAAAAGGATTACCTAACTGTATAGAAGTTAAAAACTCTTGCTTTAAAGCAACAACCAAAGAACAAATTTCCTTAATATTAAACAAATACTTAGAAGAGTTAAATAACTTAGAAAATAATATTTAATTTAAAATAACTTTAAAAATTAGTATCATCTATAGCGAATTTAATAAAAAACTATAAAATACTATTTAAAATAATAAAAAAATAGTATATAATTAATATGGTGATTTTATGAAAAAAGCAACATTCACAAGTAGACTATTAGCGTATCTTATAGATAGTATAATTGTATTATTAGTATCATCTCCAATAGCGTTTTGCATTCACAAAAATATATTCCTGAAACAAGACTTAGAACATGAACTAAAAACTATAACTAAAGAATATACAGAGCAAAATATAGATATGAATACATACTTAGAAAAAACTCAAGATTTAAACTACCAAATACAAAAATATTCTTTATCAACAAACGTTGTATGTTTAATAGTAAACATAATATACTATGTTGTATTCCAATATCTAAATAAAGGACAAACATTAGGTAAAAAATTACTTAAAATTAAAGTAGTAAATAAAGAAGGTAATACCCCTAGTTTATATCAAATGATATTAAGAACATTTATAACAAATCAAATATTTACATATTTAGTAACAATATTATTAGTATTATTAGCAACCAAAGAACAATTTTTATCATTGTATCAGACATTAAATTCATTAGCAACGATATTTATAATAGTATCAGCATTAATGATTTTATATACAAATAATTTACAAGGCCTACACGATAAAATGGCCAAAACATTAGTAGTGAAAGAAGGTAATTAATATGAATAATTATACAGAACAAGAATTAGTAAGAAGAGAAAAATTAAAAGAAATATCATCAGTTTGTAACCCATACCCAGAAAAGTATGAAGTAACACATGATTTAAAAGAAGCAAGAAAGTTAAATGATGGAGAAGAAAATGTAAAAATAGCAGGAAGAATAGTATTCATGCGTAAAATGGGAAAATTAAGTTTCGTAAAAATAAGAAACATAGAAGCAGATATGCAATTAGAATTTAAAATAGACCTATTAGGAGAAGATAATTATAAATTCTTTAAATCAAATATTGATACAGGAGACTTTATAGGAGCAGAAGGAGAAATATTTACAACTCAAACAGGAGAAAAAACTTTAAGAGTACACAAGTTTCAATTTTTAGGAAAAGCGTTAAAACCATTACCAGAGAAATTCCATGGTCTAGCAGATCAAGAAATGAAATACAGAAATAGATATGTAGATTTAATAATGAATGAAGATGCTAGATATAGATTCTTATTTAGAAGCAAATTAATTTGGGAAATAAGAAAGTTTTTAACAGAAAAAGGATATATTGAAATAGAAACACCTGTTCTAAACAATAAAGCATCAGGTGCCTTAGCAAAACCATTTATAACTCACCATAATGCCCTAGATATAGACCTATACTTAAGAATAGCGCCAGAAACATATTTAAAAAGAGCTATAGTAGGTGGATTTACAAAAGTATTTGAATTTGCTAGATGTTTTAGAAATGAAGGAATGGATGCAACTCACCTACAAGATTTTACAATGCTAGAAGGTTATGGTGCTTACTTAAACTATAAAGATAATATGAAGTTT
Source organism: Oribacterium sp. (assembly GCA_963652285.1). Lineage (GTDB taxonomy): Bacteria > Bacillota_I > Bacilli_A > RF39 > UBA660 > RUG11198. The sequence goes on along the minus strand of CAVJSY010000172.1, from coordinate 2,487 downwards.
ATGCAAGAAATGTTACAAACAGTAATATATAATTTATTTGGAAAATTAGAAATAACAATAGATGATAAAGTAGTAGACATTTCTGGAAACTGGCCTAGTATTTCAATGAGAGATTTAATCTTAAAATATTCTGAAGTAGATATTAAGGAATATGATACTAAAGAAAAACTATTACAAAAAATTAAAGAAGAAAAAATAGAAATAGATAGTGAAACTCCATTAGAAGATTTAGGATATGGTAATCTAGTAGACCAATTATACAAAAAGGTAGCAAGACCACATGTAGTAGAACCAATATTCCTAACAGAGCACCCAATTAGCCTATCACCATTAGCAAGAGCAAACGATGATAATAAAGAACTTACAGATAGATTCCAATTAGTAATAAATGGTGCTGAAATCATTAATGCATACTCTGAATTAGTAGATCCACAAGAACAAGAAAGAAGATTAATAGAGCAAGCAGAATTAAAGAGTAATGGTGATGATGAAGCAATGATGATGGATAAAGATTACATAAGTGCCATGGAATATGGAATGCCACCAATTTCTGGATGGGGAGTAGGAATTGATAGATTAACTCAAATATTAACTAACGCCCAAAACATTAAAGACTGTGTAATGTTCCCATTAATGAAACCAGAAGATTATGACAACAAAACAGTCAATGTAACTAAAACAATTTCAAAGAGAGTAGAAAAAATTGACTTTTCAAATGTTAAAATTGAACCTCTATTTGAAGAAACAGTTGATTTTGATACTTTTGCAAAATCAGATTTTAGAGCAGTAAAAGTTAAAGAATGTATTGCAGTACCAAAGAGTAATAAATTATTACAATTTACATTAGATGATGGTACAGGAACTGATAGAACAATACTTTCTGGAATTCATGCATATTATGAACCGGAAGAATTAGTTGGTAAAACACTTATCGCTATTACAAATCTTCCACCAAAAAAAATGATGGGAATTGAATCTTGCGGTATGTTACTTTCAGCAGTAAATAATCTTAAGGATAGAGAAGAAGAAGAACTACATCTTATAATGATAGATGAGCATATTCCAGCAGGTGCAAAATTATATTAGAATAATAATAAAAAAATCCGCTAGTGCTATTATAAAGCTAAGCGGTTTTTTAAAACTTTATTTCTCATATAGATTTTACAATTAATCATCTAACATAGTTAATGATTAAAAACTCATATAATTCTTAGTTACTTAGAAGTTATTTTAAGTAACTTTTTTTCATTTTCTGTAATTTTTTTTCTAAAATTAAAAGGGTTTTAGCTTTTTCACGTAGAATAATAATATTAGAGGAGGTATAAAATACTCCAAAAAGAAGGTGAAAGAATGGAAACAGTTAAAGATAATAAAACTTATTACAAAAAGGAAAAATGATTAGAAATGAAAACTTCATCTCTTTATTTTTAGATAATCCAAATTTCTTAGATCTTTGTATAAAAGAAATATGTAATAGAAAAAATATAAAAGTAAATTGTGATAATCTAAACATAACATATAATGAACTATCTATAGGTAAATTAAATGAAAAGTTTAAACAAGCAGATATAATAACTTCTAATGAAGATAATGTTATTAATATAGAAGCAAATAATATTGTTAATAAAACAACACGTATGAAAAATACAAGTTATTTATTAAAAATGTATTCTGAAGATACAGAAAAAGGAAAGAATTATAATACTAAGGGATTTTTCAAATAAATTTTGATAATGGTAATAATAAAAAGTTTGGACTTTTATTAAGAGCATCTTTATTAACTATGGAAAGACATCCAGTTATAGATAATTTATATTTTCTCTACTTAGATATTGCAAAGTGTTATAAAAAGTTTTATATTTTAGTTAACGAAGGCAAAGAAAATAAGATAGTTAATTATATTAGAATAGGTGCATTATTTTATAGTAATAATCCAGATGAAGTAGATGCTATTCTGGGAAATATGTTAGATATCAATATGAAAAAAAGAGTAATAAATAAGATAAAGGAGATGTGTAGAATGAATCTAGATTATTCATTAACAGAAGAAACTAAAAAAAATTATGCTGATTTCTTATATTATGGCTGGAAGAGAGAGTTCACAGAAGAAGGAATTAAAAAAGGTCGTAAAGAAGGAAGAAAAGAGGGGATAATTCAAGGAATACAACAGAATGTAAGAAAGATGATTAAATCTATGTTAAATAAGAAAATGTCATATCAGGATATAAGTGATATTTCTGGCGAGTCTGTAAACAAAATAAAAGAAATAGAAAAATCTATGAAGTAGAAATCTATTTCTTTTTCTAATAAATCTATTTTCAAAATCTACATCAAATAAAACTAAATTAAAACCACGACTTAGATTTATCTTATTTATAACCGATATCCAAATAAATAAATTAAAAATCTATAACAATAGGTAAGGTTTTGATGTAATCTCCACCTTTTCCCCTGTTCTACACCGTACGTGAACATTTCTATTCATAC
>CAVJSY010000171.1:0-9189 GCA_963652285.1 Oribacterium sp. | reverse complement strand
CCAATTAGGCACACTGTGCAAATAGTGATTTTATTTTTTTAATTTTCTATATTATCAAATATATTACTTTTGATACTAATTATATCATTCATTGATATAACTTTATTATCTATAAATTTAATTGTCTGTTCTTCATTATTAATTCTTTTTATTTTATTAATTATAGTTATATATTTACCTCCATCTTTTTTTGAATCATTTACAAAATATGTTATAGTGACTTCTATATTATCCTTAATATGCTCATTTAAATAATTTAATTTATTATTAAGTATTTCTCTTAATCCATCATCTATTTCAATTCTTTTATCAGTTAATCTTGCTGTTTCCTTAACTTGTTCATCATAACCTACTAAGGCTGCAAAAGGTGCAAATTGAGAAGCACGAGATTCTACACTCTGATGAGGATGTTTAGATATTGGTCTATTTAAATTTATAATATCATCGTAATTACTCATCCTTTATGACCTCCTACTTCTTCAGTTCTATCTTTAGCAGTTGCTCCTTCAATATAATTCATTCCTTTTAGAATAGAATTTTTACCATATTTCTTTTTAATATCAAGTAATGTTTTTTGAATCTTTCTTTCATTTTCTTCATCTAACTTATCTTTTTCTAATTTCTTTGATACTTCTTCATAGTTTGAAAATAAATCAAGCTGATTAAATGATGGTTTATTATCTTCAAAATTTTCTGAAACCAAATTACAAGCAGTAACATTTATTCTTCTTACTAACAATATTGGATTAACTATCTTCTTATATAGTTTCATAACTTCTTCAATCATTACTTTAGATGATGATGTTCTATGATTAATGTTAACTGTTCCGTGAGAATGTTTAGGAATACTTCTACCATAAGGATCAGTTGTTATTTCACCATCATATTGTGATGATATTTTAGGGTTGGCTAAGTTATCTATATCATAACCAATAGTTAAAACTATTTGATTAGTAACTAAATGTTTTTCTACTAATTGTAGTGATAAATTATCAACCATTTCTCTAACTATTAAACTTGTCATTTCATAAGTATATGGACTATGTAATACTTGTCCTTCACTTATACTATTAGATGTTGGTTTATAACTTTTAGCATCTTTAATGGTACAAGGTTCATATCCCCAAGCGTGATCAATTAAAAACTCTGCATTTACTCCAAATAATTTAAAAAGTAAATCTTCATTATTAATACTCATTCTTGCTACATCACCCATAGTATACATATTATTTGCTTCTAACTTCTTTTGATAACCTTTGCCTACTCTCCAAAAGTCTGTTAATGGTTTATGATTCCATAATAACTTTTTATATGAGTATTCATCTAGTCTTGCCATTCTTACACCAAATTCATTAGGTTGCATTTTTTTTGCAGTTATATCCATTGCAACTTTGGCTAGATACATATTAGTACCTATTCCAGCAGTAGCAGTAATTCCTGTTTTATCATAAACATCTTTAATCATTTTAATAACTAATTCTTCTGGAGTCATCTTATAAGTTTCAAGATAGGATGTAATATCACAAAATACCTCATCTATTGAATAAACTAATATATCTTCTGGTGCAATATATTTTAAATAAATGTTATATATATCAGTACTATATTTCATATAAAGTTTCATTCTAGGTGTCGCACAAATAAAATCCAATTCCAAGCTTTTATTATTATTTAATTCAGATGCAATATATGATTTACCAGTAAAAGATTTATAATTATTATCTTTTCTTCTTTGATAATTAATTTCTCTTACTTTTTGCTTAGCTTCAAATAATCTACATCTTCCTCCAAGTCCATAAGACTTTAAAGATGGTGTTACAGCAAGACATATAGTTTTATCTGTTCTCGATTCATCTGCAACAACTAAGTTAGTATCTAGTGGATCTAATCCTCTTTCTCTACATTCTACTGATGCATAAAAGCTCTTTAAATCAATGCACATATAAATTCTATTCACCGTATCACCACCTAACTTTTTAATTTACTATCTATAATATTATATCATGAAATCTCTACTTAATTTTTAGAATATGACATATCTGATTGAAATAATTTACTAAATTCTTTTTGTGCTTCTTCCATTTCAGCATTAATACTTTTAACAGCATTTATAATTTTATATTTATTTTGATATTTAAGTTTTGGAACAGTATTAGATAAATAGTTATTTAAAATATTAAATTTTGTTTGATTTTTATTTTTCTTATATTCCTTTAAAATTATTTCTCTTAGTATATCATCTGGATTTAATGTTTTATATTTCTTAGAATTGGTTTTAAATATATAATCTGCATGATTAACTATTGAATTATAAATATAATTATCTAAATATTCTTCTTTGCTTTCAGATAATGATTTATCAGCATTTATTTTTGATATATTATTATCTTCATTTACCTTATATAAATAATTATTTAAATTATCTATTGATTTTATGAATTCATTATAATCATCATAAAACTCTGATTTAGAACAAAATAAGTATTTTTTAATTCTTTTCGCTGTGTATTAGATTGTTGGGGATAACCTATTCACAAAACTGAAATTTTGATGTATAATATTAAGTGTTGAGGATAAATATAGAAAGTGAATATCTCTAATTAGCCAGTCATACTATATTTATCTTCAACAAATAAATAATAGGCTGGCTAATTAGAGATATTTTTTTGAGGAATTAAAATGGATTATATAAATGATTTAAATAACTTATTACCAGAAGATATTGAAAATTTAATAAATAAACTAACAGAAATATTAAGAATAGTTAAATGCAAAAAAAATACTAATTCTAGATTTATTGAAAAACTAAAAGATGTTGTAACTTGTCCTCATTGTGCATCGAACAACATTATTAAAAATGGTCATGATAAAAATGGTGTACAGTGTTATTGTTGTATGGATTGTAAAAAAAAATTTAATTCTGGAACTAAAACAATAATTGCACATATTAAGTTAACATATGAACAGCTAGTTATTTTTTTTGAATCAATGAATAATAAATTATCAATTAGAAAAACTGCCGCTAAAATGAATTGCAATAAAAACACTGTATTTTTATTAAGACATAAAGTTTTAGAAACACTATCAAAATATAGAGAAAATATCAAACTCAATGGTATTACAGAAGCAGATGAAATATACGAATCAATCAATTTAAAAGGTACTAGAAAAGATAAAATGCCACGTTATTCAAAACCACGTTCTTCCAATGGAGGTTCAAAAAGAGGAATAAGTAATCATCAGGTTTGTATTGCTTCAGCAATTGATGAAAATGATACATTCTTTTTAGAAATAGTAGGAACTGGTCCAATAAAATCAGAACAAGTTGAAAGTGTTTTTAAAAATAAAATTGAGGATGTAAGTTGTTTTGTTACAGATTGTAAATCTTCTTATGAAGAATTTTTAAAAAGCAAAAATATAAATTTAGAACAAGTAAAATCTGGAACATATGTTAATCAACATGGCTATAATTTAGCAAATATAAATTCTTTGCATTCTGAATTAGAAACATTTTTGTCTTGTTTTAAAGGTGTATCTACCAAACATCTTTCCCATTATTTAGATTGATTTTGCTTTCAAAAGATAATTAATTATACTGTTAATATAATCGATCAACCCATTACTACAATGAAAGAAGTAATTATTGAAAATAGTAAAGTAAATTCTAATAATGTACATGATAATACATCCGGTATAAATTTTAGCGAAGTTTATAGTGATTACACCGTTACACCCCCAACAATCTAATATACAGCGAATTTTATTATTAAATAAAGACATTATGTGATATAATAATATTGTATCACATACTATTTTGGATTTTAAAGGAGGAAAATAATGAAAAATTTAAATAGATGGCATATTATTTATAGTCGTAAATCAAAATACACTGGAAAAGGAGAAAGTGTTGAAAATCAAGTTGATTTGTGTAAACAAAAACTATTAGCTAAATATCTTGATTTGAAAGAGGAAGATATAAAAGTTTTTACAGATGAAGGATTTACTGGTGCTAATACAAATAGACCTGCTTTTCAAAAGATGATGAACTTAATCAGAGAAAATAAGGTTGCTTCAGTTACTTGTTACAGATTAGATAGAGTTAGTAGAAATGTTGGTGACTTTTGTAATTTAATAAATGAATTACAAGCATATAATGTTGGATTTGTTTCAATAAGAGAAGATTTTGATACTACCTCACCCATGGGAAAAGCAATGATGCTAATATGTTCGGTATTTGCACAGCTTGAAAGAGACACTATAGCTGAAAGAATAAGAGACAATATGATGGAACTAGCAAAAACTGGAAGATGGCTTGGAGGTACTCCCCCTACTGGATTTAAATCTCAAGAAGTACAAAACTTATCCGTTGATGGTAAAAAAAAGAAACTCTTCAAATTAAAAGAACTTCCAGAAGAAAAATTGATTATCAATTTACTCAAAGATAAATACCTAGAAATAAAATCACAAACTGGACTTGAAACATACACTATTCAAAATAACATAAAAACTAAAAACGGAAAAAAATTCACTAGATGGTCACTAGTTAATATATTATCTAATCCAGTTTATTCAATGGCTGATGTTGATGCTTATGATTATTTCACCGAAAAAGGTGCATTAGTAGTTGGCGACAAAAAAGATTACAATGGAAAATTCGGATTGATGGTATATAACAAAACAAATCAACTAACAAAGAAAGGAAGAAATGATAACCCTATTAATGAATGGATTGTTGCTATCGGAAAACATAAAGGATTCTGGACTGGTAAAGAATATGTTGAAGTACAAAATTTACTTGCATTAGGTGCAAACAGAAGATTTAGAAAACCTGCTGTTAATAATGCATTATTATCTGGAACACTTAGATGTAGTTATTGTGGTAGTTTTATGAGACCTAAACTATACCAAAGTGAAGTTGATGGTGAGTTAAGATTCTCTTACCTATGTGAATTAAAAGATAAAAGCAGAAAAACTAAATGCGATCATAAGAACCTTAATGGAAATGAAGCCGATAAAAAAGTAGTTGAAGTAATTAAAAGTTTAGCAAACCCAAAAGGAGAATACTATCAAGCATTAAAAGACCTTGCAAGTGGTAAATTAAATAAATTAGATACTAAATCAAATGAATTATATACTCTAACTAATGAAATAAAAAAGAACGAAAAAGACATTGCTTCACTAATTGATAAAATCAAAATCGTTCCTGCAGATATAGTACAAGATTTAGCAAAGGAAATACAAAAACTTAAAAATGCTAATGTTGAACTTGAAAAGCAAGTAAAAAAATTAACCCTTGATAAAACATCAATTATTGATGATACCGAAAATGCTAAAATAGTTCTTGATATAATTGACTCATATTTCAATAGATTTGATGAATTAGACTTATTACAAAAAAGGACACTAATAAAATTAGTAATATCATCTGCATACAGTGATGGTGAAAACTTGATACTTAATTTAATAGGAACAAGAGAATCTGCTAAGATGACTGAGTTTCCATTAGGTGACAATTGCAAACGAAATATTAATGTATTTCAGAGGTGATAAGAAGAATAGTAAGAATGTTAGTATATATGATGGAATTAGTTATGATAAAGAAGGAAATGAGGTTACAATTTTAGATGTTTTAAAAACACCGGATCCGGATTTTCTTGAGGATATTTATCTTAAGGATAATATAGTTTTATTAAAAAAATATTTGAATATTTTAACTCCAAGAGAAAGAGAAATAATAACTTATAGATATGGACTTGATAATAATGATGAAAAAACTCAAAAAGAAATTGCTAAAGATATGGGAATATCAAGGAGTTATGTTTCTAGAATAGAAAAGCGTGCTACTACAAAATTACTTAGAGAATTTATTAAAAATAAGAACTACATTGAATGATTTTTAGAAAAAATACCCAAAATATTTGACTTAACGCAAATTTTATGATAAAGTTAATATGCGATGTTTTGAGGAGGGAATAATTATGGCAAAGAAAATAACAAGTAAAAAAACTAGATCTGCTAACAATAGACCTAATTGTTTAAAAGTTACAAAGAGAACTCAAAAAGTTAATTTACAAACTATAACAATAGATGGTAAAAAATATAGAACTAGCGCTAGAGAAGCAAGAGCTTTAAAGAATGCTGCTTAGTTGATTTTATAGATTTAGAAATACATCCTTATTTGAGATGTATTTTTTGTTTGGATGTATTGTAACACACATAAAGAAAAAAAAGAACTACTTGTTAGTAATTCTATTCAACATCTTCTAAGTAATATAGTTTTATGGTACCAATAAATGCTTTGTTCTGAAAACTATTGTCTAGTGGCTCATAGTCAATATACAAAATAATACTTGTTGATAGACTTTGATGCGCTCCTAGCACCCCTTCATAAACTACATAAACATTCTTGTTTTTTATGGTATTATCTTTAGTATCTGATAATCTACCTGCTGGTATCATATCATTTCCAAATGTTGCTCTATATTTTACATAATATGCTGCTTCATGCTCTCTGGTTTTTATTGAAATAGCATTAAATTTTGAATAATTTTCTACTTCTTCAATTACAATTTGAAATTTCCTAGCATGTTTTCCGTTGTTTTTTATTAGGAATGAACTTTCTTCATATGATTTACTGTAATTCCACTCATTTTTGGCTTCGTCCATATCTAATTCACCATCTGCTAGAGTATAAGATTTTTTACCTCCACTTCCTGATGTTGAAGATTCTCCAGACGTAGAGGTATCTGTTTGAGAATCTTGTTTTGTTTCTGATTTTTTAGATGGTTTTGTTTTACTAGTTATATTTGGTTTCTCTACGTTTCCTGTTAAGTCATATTTTAAGTCTGCTCCATCAATTATATAATCCGCACCATTTGGTTCGATTATTTGAACTTTATCATTATCAAACTTTGTTATATTTGTTCCATCTGGTAACTTTTTTTGAATTGTTTGATCGGATTTGTCTTGGGGTATACTTTTAATATTTTTGTTATTATCATATTTGATTTGGCTATTATCTTCTATATATTCTTTAGTTCCATCTTTTTTGGTAATTACTGCTGCGGCGTTATCATAGTAGGTTATAGTTTTACCATCTGGTGTAGTTACTTTACTTGTTGCATATGCTACTTTACTAGGATATATTTCAAATATTGCATCATTTTTTATTATTATATCCCCACTTTTTCTTACTGATATTTTATTACCATTTTTATCTGTTATTATTGCCGAACCATCATTATAGTAATCTACGGTATTACTATCTGATAGTTTTCTGGTAGTCTTGATTGTTTGAGAATTATTATTTGGAAATTTAGGACTGTCATCATCTAGGATAACGTCTTCTTTATTATGAACTACATAGGTTTCATTTCCTGTTTCAATTAACACTGTACCGTCTTGAAATTCTGTGTACTTGTATCCTGACAGTGTTTTATTATTTTTCGGTACTGATACTCCACTAGGTAATACTCTATCAAATAATTGATTAGTAGTATTAATGTTGAAACTAATATTTTTACTATCTCTTATAAATATTGTTAAATTTCCTTTGGTTAACTCTGCAGAACCGTCTGAATAATATGTTATTTCAGTTCCGTCATCTAACTTATTGGTTGTTTTTGTTACTTTTTTTACTACTGTGTTTGGATCTATTTTTCCATTTTCATCTACACCATAGCTTCCATCTGCTTTTGCTACTACTCTTTTTATTTCACCTTTACTTGTTATTATTAGTGCGGTACCATCTGAATAGTACGTTATTACATCTTTTTTTTCGGTCATGAACTTTTTGGTTATTAAAACTATTCCATCTTTTATTGCTATATCTCCTAAAAGTTCTTTTTCTACGTCTTCATCTTTGGCATCATTGGAACTTATTTTGTCATCGCCACTTATATAGGTAATATCAAAATCACTTGTATTACCTACTAGGCTTATTGTTATTCCTATACCCGCTGCGATAGTTGATACTCCTAATATTGATAATAATATTGTAAATAATTGTTTGTGTTTCTTGAAAAAGAAGAGAATTGGATGTTTTAGTTGCTCTTCTTCTACAATTATTTTATCTTTTTTTAACTCTCTTACTTTAAATAGATTTGTTTTCATTTTATCAATCCTACTTTACAATTTTAAACTTCCTTTTTTGTGCTGCTACTTTGAATAATTTAACTATATCAAATGATATTACTACAGCACAAGGAATTAATATTACTAAAATCCAGCCTCCTTTGGATGCTAAAAATAGTTGTAGGTATCCTAATTTCGGTATTTTTAAAATTACTTTACCATAAATGTTTTGCTCTTCTACTAAGGCATTATCTGCGACATTGTTGTTATCTCCTTTAGATTCAAAGGTGTATTTTTTTGTTGTAGGATCATAATATGTTTTTATTATTCTGTGGGTTATTATTGTTCCAGCATATCTTTCATCTGATGATGCAAATGTTATTATGTCTCCTTCTTTTAAATCTTTTGCATCAGTTTTTTTAGTTACCACTACATCTTCTACTTTTATTTTTGGTAACATACTACCTGTAAGTACAACATATGCATTATATTTTGGTGGTGTGTAATCACCTTTCATTTCTTTTAGTTTAATATTTCCTACATAAATTAATAATGCTATTCCAATTAATAGCAACCAAATGAAAACTGCATATGACAATATTCCCAGTAATACTTTCATTTTCTTTGGTTTCTTTTTTTCTATTTTTACATTATAGTGTGGTACGTTTTCTAGATTTAATTCTTTACTAGCCTGATGTATATTTTTTTCGTTTAATTCAATATTATTTTGAAAAAATGGATTTATGTTATCTATAGATTGCTCTGCAATAGTTTTATTAGCAAAGAATGGATTTACTTCTTCTGAAGTTTCTTTGGTTTCAGTTAGTTGTTCTTCCTCTTTTGAAATTTCTGCATTTAGAAATGGATTTATCTCTTCTGAAGTTTCTTTAATTTCAGTTGGTTGTACTTCTTCTTTTGGAGTTTCTAAATTTAGAAATGGATTTATCTCTTCTGAAGTTTCTTTAGTTTCAGTTGGTTGTTCTTCTTCTTTTGGAGTTTCTAAATTTAGAAATGGATTTACTTCTTCTGAGACTTCTTTAGTTTCAGTTGGTTGTACTTCTTCTTTTGAAATTTCTGCATTTAGAAATGGATTTATCTCTTCTGAAGTTTCTTTAA
>CAVJSY010000170.1:0-5609 GCA_963652285.1 Oribacterium sp. | reverse complement strand
GTAATAAATTCTTCTATTTTTTTATATGCGTTTGGATATTTATCTTTATATTCTTTTGTTAATTCTAAGAAAATATATGGATTATTATTAACATTGTTTTTAAACCAATCATATACTTTTACATCTTTTTTACCTTTATAACCTATAGTTGATAAGTTTACATTATTCTTTGTACTTAATGGATTTGTTTCAATATAAGATAAGAAGTATTCTAATTTTGGTTTTATAGCATTTAATGTTTTTTTCATTTTTCCATTTAATTTAATTATCAATTTTAATGTATTATCAGGATATTTATTTCCTGCGATTAATACATATTCTTTTAATTCATTTGGATTATTTATATATTGTTTTAAATACCATAATTGCATTATATCTTCATCATAATTAATATTTGATATATTAGAGAATAGCATATCATTAGTAAGAGTTGATATATTATTTTTAGTTATATAATCTAAGAATAGTTCTTTTTGAGATGGTAAAGTTTTCTTTAATATTTTATATAGTGTAACAATATATTGATTTCTTTTTGATGGATCAAAACCATTAAAATAAATTAGATATGTTTTAATATCTTTTAATAGACTTAAATCTGAATTGCTTAGTTTTTCTTTTATTAAATAATTATTTGCTTCTAGTAAGTTTATTATTTCTATATCTTGTAATGATTTAAAATGATCTAATGATTTTAGACATTCGTTAATATCTGTATTTAATTCTTTAGGATTTTTATAATTTAATTCTAAGTGAGTTTTTGCTATTTTTATTACTTTTAAAAATAGTTTGTCATTTTCTTCTATTTCTTTATCTGATAATGTTAATACTCTACTTTTACCGAAGTATTCTAAAAATTTATTTATTTTTAGTGGTGCGTATTTATTTTCTTCTATTGTATTATTCATAAGCTCTAGTAATTGCTTAATGTAGTTTAATTTTTCATCCATTGGTAATGATAGTAATTCTTCATCAGTCATTTCTAAATATTTATCTATATTCATTGCAATCCCTCTTTCGTCCTAGTATTATATATGATATTTAACTAGAAGTCAACTGTTATTTATTTACAATACATAAATATATATAAAGTATATTCTAATAAAAAAAGCAAGGTGATTCTTGCTTGTTACTTAACTATTTTAAGTTCTCAATATAATTATTTAGGGAGGTTGCTATAGAGTTTGCATATTCTTTAGTGTTATTATTTACAATATCTAAGTCAGTAGAATTAGTACAATATCCTACTTCTAATAAATATGCTTCTATTCCTACATTGGTGTTATAATATGGATTTACTCCTACTTTTTCTGGATTGCTATTATCTACATATGCTCCAGTCATAAACCCTCCTGTTTCTCTTATCATATATAAATAATTAGAATTGGTTGTTACATTATATTTTTTGTAACCTTTATTTTCGTATCTTTCCATAGCGGCATTTATTTCTGTATCGTTATAATTATGGGTATATATTCCTTCTTCCATTCTGTTAGTTTTATTTGATGATACTATCATATCAGTATTTTCTAATACTTTATCTCTAATATTTTCTATTAGAGTATAATCAATATTATCTGCTGTATAAAACTCTAATCCTCTTACACTTTTAGCACTACTACTATTTAGGTGGATAGAAAACAGATACTTAGAATGTACTTCTTGAGGTATTACTGCTCTACCATTTTCATTATATTCATCAAAGTAATCATTTTTAGTAAGACTATCTTCTTCTCTAGTTAATTTTACTTTATATCCAAGATTTTCTAGTTCTTCTTTTAGAGATAGAGAAAATTTCATAGTAACATCTGCTTCTGTTAGATTACTATCTACAGTTTTAGCGCCGCCGTCCATTCCTCCATGTCCTGGATCTATTACTATATCATAAATATCACTATCTTTATTGTCTTCTACATTAATCATCATTGTTTTATAATCATTATCTGAATTTATTTCTATTTTATGATTTACTTTTGACATAGTATAATAAGTACTTTTTTTATAATCAGTATCATTTTCTAAGATATAGTATTTATATATATATTTATCTTCATCGTTTTTTGATTCTTCATTTTTATATCTAAATCTTAAAAACATTGGATAATTTCCTGTTTCTATATTATCTAAATACATTCCTTTATTAATTTCACTATCAAAAGAAAAATCTACTTTATTTACTGTTTTATTTATATCAATCTTATATGATTTAAATTTACCATTATATAGTACAAGATCAACTTTATCGTATGTTGCATCTATATTATTTACAGTTCCTTCCATTGAGAGCATACTTCCATATATGTAATAAGAACTTATTTTTACTTTTTCTTCTTCGGTATCTAATACTTTTATATAATTTGCTAAATATACTTTATTATAATATAGATATCCTAAGATAGAACTTACTACCAATAATAGTGTTATTATTATTTTCTTCATATCACTCATCCTTTGTCATAAGTATAACATATAAGTATAAGAAAAAAGTAATTTTTTGTTTGGTTTACATATTACTTTACTTATTTTTCTATATTTTTTAAGTTTTCTTTTAAATTTATAGCAACTGTTTCTGGTAATATTTCTGTTAATTCTTCTAGTGGTGCTTCTTTTATTTTAGTAATTGTATGATATTTTTTTATTAAGTTCTTTTTTCTAACAGTTCCTATTCCTGGGAATAGGTCTAATACACTTTCTAAAGCACCTTTACTTCTTATTTGCTTATGATAAGAAATTGTGTAATTATGTACTTCATCTTGCATTTTAGTAAGTAATAAAAATAAATTACTCTTTTTATCGATAGGTATTATTTGTATTGGAGATAAACCTACTAATTCTGATGTATTGTGTTTTTCATTCTTTTTTAATCCTGCGACTGGTATATCTAAATATAGTTCTTGTAATACTTCTCTTGTTACATTTACTTGTCCTATACCACCATCTACTATAATTAAATCAGGACGGGCTAATTTATCTTTTAATACTCTATAATATCTTCTATATATAACTTCTCTCATAGTGTTATAATCATCGTTTACTTGATTAGTTATTTTAAATTTTCTATATTCATTTTTAGCGGGCACTCCATCTATAAATACTACCATTCCTGAGACATTAAATGTTCCAAAGAGATTAGAGTTATCAAATAGTTCTATTCTACTTATATTATCTATTTTTAGTACATTTTCCAATTCTGTAATTGCATCTGTAGTTCTTTCTTCACTTCTTTTAATTATAGTCATCTGTTCATTAAAATAATTTTTAGCATTTTCAAAGGCTAAATTTAATATATGATGTTTTTTTCCTTTAATTGGAGTATAAAACTTAGTAGTAAATGCACTTTCTAATAAATTACTATCTATTATATCTGGAATCATTACTTCTTTTGGAAGAATATTATGTTTATCATAAAACTTAGATATATATGTTGTTAGTTCTTCTTCTAAACTAGATATCATCGGGAATATAACATTATTATTATCTAATAATTTTCCACCTCTTATAAAAAGCATACCTATAGATAAATAATTGCCATCTGTATAATAACCTATTACATCTCTATTAATATTATCATCTAATTCTACTTTTTGTTTTTCTAAGGTTGTATTAATATTATCTAATAGTTCTTTATATTCTAAGGCCTTTTCATATTGCATGGCATTAGATGATTTATACATTAATTCTTTTATTTTATTTATTACTATATCACTATTACCATTTAAAAAAGATATTATTTCTGCTTTCATATTATTAACTATATTCATATCTATTTCTTTAGTACAATATCCTAAACACTCTTCTATATGATAATATAAACATTCTTTTTTTTCGTAGTGATTACATTTTTTTAAGGGATAAATCCTATTAATCATATCTACTACATTTCTAGCAGCAGTAACATTGGGATAAGGACCAAATAATTTGGTATCTCTTCTTTTTCTTATATTAGGATTTCTTACTACTAACAATCTAAAGTATTTCTCATTTGTTACTTCTATATAAGGATAAGTTTTATCATCTCTTAATAGAATATTGTATTTGGGATCATGCTTTTTAATTAAGTTTATTTCTAGTAATAAACTTTCTAATTCTGATGATGTTAAAATGTATTCAAAATCTCTTATATCTCTTACTAACATTGCAGTTTTACCTGTATGTGATGATTTAAAATATGAACTTAATCTATTCTTTAGATTTTTACTTTTACCTACATATATTATTACTCCATCTTTATCTTTCATGAGATAACATCCAGGATGATGGGGCACTAAAGATAGTTTTTCATCTATCATATTATCACTCTTTCTTTGTAATATTATATATTAAATATTAATAAAATACAATTATAAAAAGAAAAGAAAACTAGAATGTTAGTTTCCTCTACTTCTTCTACGTCTTTTTACTTCTTGTTCTTTAAATTCTTTTAAGACATTTGTTTGCATATTTAGAGATTCTTCAGTTCTCATCAAATTGAAATCAAGCCATTTATTCCAATCTTCTGGAGTTCCTGATATTACAAGATTTTTTATTATTTCTCTATATTGTCCTCTAGTTTGTCTATATGGTTCAGTTAGATATAGGGCTGGTTTTTCTAAAGTAATCTTGTCTTTTTCAGGCAATAATAATCCATTATATTCATTTGTATAATTCCAAATTTTAGTATGTTGTAATAATCTTGCTATTCTTGTATTACCATCATTAAATATTTGTAAACACGCTACTAAGGCATGAAATAAAAATGGTTTGATTAAGATATCACTTGGTTCTGATATTTCCTGATTATAATACTCTGCAAGTAAAGTAAGAGCTTTTTCTACATCTTTATAATCTATTGGCATATACTGAATATTTTTAGTGCCATCAAGATTATATGTTCCTACAAAAGCATCATTATTACTTCTTACATATTCTATTTTACCTTCATCTGAAGAGGTATCTTTTATTAATTGTCTATGATATTTTTTTATTTCCTCACTCGTAAGAGGACTATTTCCTTTTTTTATTAATTCATCAATTGTAGGCTTTTTATCAAGATATCTATATATTGATATTAAATTTGGATTTTCTCTTTCTGTTGTTTGGTTATTTACAACATCTGCCTCTTTCAACCAAGTTAAAAATGCATCTCGTTCTTTTTCTGTTAATTGTTTATCATCTTGTAAATATTTTAATTCTTTCAAATAATTTGCATACATTTCTAGAATATCATCACAATAATATTTTACATAATCAGTTAATTTTATATTTTCTACTGTATCAAAAATATCTAAAGTTACTATTTTGGGTTTAACATTTTCCATATACATCCCTCATTTCAGGGATGTATTATAACACAATAGTTAATTTTTGTCAAATTATTGAGCAACATTTACGAAAAAAGCAGTTACTTTGTAGAAACTGCTTGTAATAATTCATCATATAAGTCTATTAAATTACTTAGATTACTTATTGATTTGTATTTACAAGATTTACCTTTATCGGAGAATTTTATTGGTATTCCTCCTTTATCTTGCCATTTATGTAAGTTTTCTATATAGTCATCTACTAATATAGAGTTTTCTGGAATAACTGCATCACATTTTTCTATTTCTTTAGAAACAGATATTATTTTTAAT
>CAVJSY010000169.1:0-2263 GCA_963652285.1 Oribacterium sp. | reverse complement strand
TTCACTATCTTTGATTATGCAATAGGAATAACAATGGGCTCAATAGCAGCAGATATATCACTAGATATAGAAAAAAACATGATAGGTGGATTAATATCATTAGGAATATATGGCTTATCAGAAGTATTTATTTCTATATTAACCCTAAAAAGCATAACAGCAAGAAGAATATTTACTGGAACCCCAAGAACATTAATAGAAAATAATAAAATACTATATAAAAATATGAAAAAAGAAAAAATAGATATCAATGATTTACAAGAAGAAGCAAGACAACAAGGATATTTTAATCTAGAAGATATAAACTATGCAATATTAGAAACAAATGGAAAAATAAGCTTTTTACCAAAAACAGAAAAGACACCACCTACAAAAAAAGAACTAAATGTAAATTATAATCAAGAATCATTAGTAGCAAATATAATTATAGATAGTAAATTACTAGAAAATAATCTAAAAAATATGAATAAAGATATAAAATGGTTAAATCAACAATTAAAAATAAAAGGATACAAAGATTATTCAAAGATTCTTTTAGCGACTCTAGATAATAACGAAAAAATAGTAGTATACGAAAAAAATAACAAAAAAGATAAACAAATCCTAGAATAATATAAAAACTGTAATAAAAAAGTTACAGTTTTTTATATTATTCAGAAATTAAAGCATCAATATATCCCTCAACTTTTGCCATATTGATTTTTGATAATTTATTGATTTTAATCAATAATTGAAATTGGTTATCAGATAAATCAATAGGCTTAATATCAGAAATAGGTAAATTATAATTAGTCCTGCAAAGTAAGTAGTCAATATTTGTATTAAAATAATCAGCAAGTTTAATAAGTATATCTGCACTTGGAGTTACCCGTTCTGTTTCATAAGAACTAATTGCTTCTTGGGTTAAATTTAAATCTAATGCTAGTTTTGTTTGCAAAATATTTTTTTTCTTTCGTAAGTCTCTAATATTATTCATAACTAACCTCCTAACAATATTTTATTTAATATTATTATGAGTAATAGTAATATTAGTTATACAAATATAATTTATAATTGTATTTAAAAAATAAGTATGATATAATAAAATAGAAAGGAGTTGATAAAATGGCAAGAATTGTTAAAATAAGTAACGATATTGTTTCAATAGGAACTAACGAAGGTGGAATAAAAGAAGTAAGAATTTCAGACATTAATTTTATTCCAAATATTGGAGATGAAGTAGAGATATACGAAACAGAGAATAACATAATT
Source organism: Oribacterium sp. (assembly GCA_963652285.1). Classification (GTDB taxonomy): domain Bacteria; phylum Bacillota_I; class Bacilli_A; order RF39; family UBA660; genus RUG11198. The sequence goes on along the minus strand of CAVJSY010000169.1, from coordinate 1,012 downwards.
GTTACAAAAAAAGAAACAAAACAGAATGATACACATAATTCAGGAATTAACATAAATGTTAGTAATAATCAAAATGGTTCTCAACCAACTTATATAGCAAATAACACTAAAGCAGTAAATAAAATAATATATTGTGTATTAGCATTTTTTCTTGGCGGTATTGGAGTACATAAGTTTTATTCAGGAAAAATTGGCTCAGGTATATTATATTTGTTATTTTGTTGGACACTTATACCCGGAATTATAGCATTTATTGAGTTCATTATTGGGCTATGTAAAAAAGCAGATGAGAATGGAAATATATTAGTTTAAATTAAGGAGAATATATGAAGAAAATTTTATTATTATCATTATTAATAGCACCATTACTATTAACAGGATGTACAGAAGAACTAGAAAATGTATCAAATACACTAGAGGATACATCAAATAAAATAGATGACACACAATATGCTTACCCAGATAGTAAAGATGTATTAGTAACTCTTGCAGAGTATAATGAATTACAATCCGGAATGACAGAACAGGAAGTGTGGGATATAATTGGAGGCCAATGTACTAATACAGGGACAACTGACTTGGGTATAGGAGAAGAATATATAACCGTTTCATATGGATGTAATGGAGATGGAACAATAGGTGCAAATGTTGTTTTAATGTTTCAAGGTGGAAAATTAAATACAAAGTCACAAATTGGATTAAGATAAAAAAGTCGATAATACTATTAATACAACTTACAGTATTATCGCTTTTTTATGAAATAGTTAATCATGCAAAATATAAATCAAATATTCTTTTAAATACATAATATTTATATTTTTTAGGTGATATAAAAAATATAACTTGTACTTAAATAATTATAATCACATATAGCTACATCAAAAAAAATTTATAGTAATTTTGATTAAAATCTATAATTTTTTTTATATTATTAACACCATAGAATGATTAAAAAAATTAATTTCTTACATCTGAATTTATAATAAAATCATCATCAGCATCTATATAATAT
>CAVJSY010000168.1:0-8778 GCA_963652285.1 Oribacterium sp. | reverse complement strand
ATAGGGTAGGAACTATCCGAGTTTATGTCTCTTTACATTAATAATGGTATTATTGAATGGAGAAAATTCTAATAGTGATATTAGAAGCATGCGATTTTAAATCGTGTTAGGTTCACAAGTTAGTGGCTTTTAAATTAGAAAAAATTTTATCTCCAGAGATTATGGAGAAAATGTATTCTAGAGGAGATTTATTAGGTCTTATAAAATGCTTAGAAGAATATTTTTCTTATGAAGAAATAGTAATGTTTATTAAAAGAATTGATTATGTTAGTGATAATTTTAGTAACAAATCATATTATAATAACCATCAATTAGTAATAAAATCTATTAATGATATTTGTTATTTCTTAATAAAAGGATATTGTTTAAAAAATAAAAGTTTTAATATTGATGATGTATTTGAATATTGTTTTCCTTTTATGAATGTTACTTTATATAATGATAATTGTATATCTTGTTTAAAAAATGAGGATATAAATAGTATTTATAATGAGACAAGGATAAAATTAAAGCAAAAAGGTGGTAATAATTTATGGACTTAAAAAAAGAAATAGAAAAAATAAAAGAAAGAAATAAAAGAGTAGAGTTAGATAAACAATGGGAAACTAGTTTAACTAGAAGAATATTAATTGTAATCCTTACCTATATCGTTGTTGTTATATATTCATTTTCAATTGATAAGATTAATAATATATTCTTAAGTTCTTTAGTACCAGTATTTGGATTTGTATTATCTACAATGTCTTTAAATGGTTTTAGAAAGATTTGGGAAAAAAGAATTAAGTAGTTAGAGATTTAATTATAATAAAAACTTGCGAGTTTAATAATTCGTAGGTTCTTTTTTTAAATATTTTATAAACATTTTACTTGCAAAAGTTAATGAAACTGATTTATTAGTTGCTAAATAAACATTTATATTTGGTATTTTACTATTTATTTTTAATTCTTTTAAGTCTTTATGATTTCTAGTTGCTAAATCTATCATTGTAAATCCTATACCTAATCCGATATTTACGAATTCAGTAATTAATTCTTGACTTGCAACTTCCATACTTGGTATTAATTTAACATTATGTTGTAGTGCTATATAATCCAATAATTTTCTACTATTTGCTTCTTCTTTTTGTAGTATAAGAGGAACATTATTTAAATCTTTAAAATCAGTTACTTTATCATCATAAAATTTTGGATTATAAATGAATCCTTGCTTTAATTTTTTTATTTGTTGCAAATTCAAATTAGTTTCTTTTACATTACTTTCATTAAAAATAACAAAATCTAATTTACCTAATTTTAAATTATTTATTAAATTATATGTTAAGTCATTTGTTATATTAATATTTATATTTGGATATTCATCATGAAAAATTTTTATTACATCTATTAAAATTAATTTAGTTAATGTAGTTGAACATCCAATTTTTATTTCTCCTTTTGATAAATCTTTAAATGATGTAAACTCATTTTCGGCATTATTGATAAGTTCTAATGCTCCTTTAATATATTCATAAAACATTTTTCCTTCTTCAGTTAGTTCCATTCCTTTATTACTTCTTAGAAATAATGAACCACCTAATTGATTTTCAAGTTTTTTAATTGATTGCGATATAGCAGGCTGTGAAATATGTAATTCTTCACTTGCTTTAGTCATATGTCTATTTTTTGCCACAACATAAAAAACTCTGTATAATTCTAAATCTATATTCATTATAATCCCTCCTTATAGATATTATAACATAAATATATTTTACTTATCAATAAATTAGTAATAAAATTAAGGTGAAAGGGAGTGAAAATGTTATGGATTATGAATTAGTTAAGGATGAATTGAAAGAAATAAAACTTGAGGAGTTTAAATATATTGATAGTATTGCCAAACTTAGCAGTGAGAAAATATTATCAGAATATGAAAAACTTACAATATGTAGAAATCTAAAGCAATATGAAAACAAAATAAATGATATGTATAAAAAACTTTTGGAGGAAATAAATAAAGATGAATTAATAGGGAAACGACATAAAAATAATGAAGTAGTTTTAGAAATCAAGTTAGATAAAAGTTATTTATCTTCAACAAAAAACTATTTTTCAACGTTACTTTCATTTTGGAGAGGGATTGGTATACTGTCTCGATTAGAAATTGATGAAAAAACATTTAAATATAAATTAACGATAGAATCTTTACGTTTTAAATACAAAACAAATTTATTAGATGGGTTTAGACCTACTTTAAGCCTTGATATAATATTAAATGGTCAAAAAATTTCTGAAACTCCAATATATGTATTTTATGGCTATTATTATCATCCAGTTTTTGATATGGATGGTGATGATGTCAAATACAGCAGTCATGAAGTAGAAAGTATGAAAAATAGTGACATGATAGAATCAAGATATAGAAGTTTGTTTTATGAATTTATTCTTGATATAGTTCCTTATTCTGAAGAGCGAATTGTAGAGCGAGAAGTTATTCCAAGAAAGAGAAATGAATTCGAAAAAGATAAATTAATTGTTTATTCAAAAGAAAACGTACACGTTATGGTAATTTTTGAAGAAGAATTTTTTAATGATAGCAATAAGTCATTAAGAGAATGCGTTATTAAAACTAATAAAAGAAGTGAAGAACTAAGTTATATAAGAAGTCCAGAATATAAAGAAAAAAATCTATTAGATAAAATTAATGAATTATATAAAAAAGTTAAGGGAGAGTTTATAAAACAAGAAATATTATATAGTGGTAATTTTCTTGAAATTTTAGAAGAAGAATATAAACTACCAAATGATAAAATTGTAAAAAAAGAAAAGATTATTAAAAATCATGGAAAGAACGCTGTAATAGTAATTGCAAGGACTACTGATAATAAATATATAATTACTTTTCAAAATAGGATACAAAATAAAATGATTGCAGAATTTCCTTCAGGATATATTGAAGATGGAGAAGAAGTAATAGAGGCTGCTAAAAGAGAATTAAGGGAAGAAACAGGTTATATTAGTGATGATTTATTTGTAATTGATTATGCCTATACATCACCTGGAATTGATAATTCCATTACATATATAGTAATAGCAAATGCTTGTACTAAAGCTGATGAAAAGAGTGTAGATGGTACAGAATTAGTAGATTATGGATTATTTTCTGATATTGAATTAAGATATTTTATAAATAAGGATATAATGAATGGAGCAATGAATAAATTAACATATTATAATTTAATCAATAATGTAGAAGGTATAAAAGGTAGTGAATGTGGAAATGATACTCAAAATTTATGCAAAAGAAAACGTTCTAAAACATATCCTTATGATTATCAAAAATGATTAATAATAAATAAAAAAAAGTTACTAATTATTATAAAAAGAAAGGTATTTTACAAAAAGACATTAAAATAAAAAAACTTATGAACGATTAAGTTCATAAGTTAAGTTTTTAATTTGGAGGGCCTAGTCGGATTTGAACCAACGATCAGGGAGTTGCAGTCCCATGCCTTACCACTTGGCTATAGACCCATAACAAAGTTATGTATCAATTATATAAAAATATTTATCTTATGTCAATACTTTTTTAGTTATCTCATTGTTAAATGTTTCAATTTTATTTATTATATGATACAATATTATGGGAAAGGAAATAATTATGAGAAGAAAGATAATAGTAAAAGATAATAATAATATAATAAGTATTTTAAATGAATATGGTATTGGTAAAAATAAAGTAAAATCATTAGTTCATTATAATAATATATATGTAAATGGAAATGTAATTATGAAACTACCATTTAATGTTAAAATTGGAGATATAATTGAGATAAAAGATGAAATTAAAGTTGATACTAATTTAGATATTGTTTATGAAGATAGTAATTATTTAATTATAAATAAAGAAGCAGGTTTATTAACTATTAGTACTAGTAATCAAAATAAAGATAAAGAAATTACGTTATATAAGAAAGTTAGAGATTATTTAAATAAAAAGAAAGAATATTCTTTTATAGTTAATAGAATAGATAAAGAAACTAGTGGTATCGTTGTATTTGTAAAGAATTTAAAATTAAAAGAAGCTCTTCAAAGTAATTGGAATGATATTGTTAAAAAAAGAGGATATATTGCTATTGTTAGTGGTAAAATCAATAATGATGGTAGAATAGATAATTATTTATATGAAGATAAAAAAACTTTCGTTCATAGCAGTTCATTTGGAAAACGCGCTATTACTAATTATAAAGTCATTAAAAGTAATAGTAAGTATACTATGTTAGATGTCAATATTGAAACTGGTAGAAAAAATCAAATTAGGGTTCATATGACTGAAATGGGTCATCCAATCGTAGGAGATAAAAAATATTATAGTAAAGATAATTCTTTAAAAAGATTATGCTTACATGCTTATGAATTAGATTTTATTGATCCTATTACTAAGAAAAAGCTGGTGTTTAAAAGTGAAGTTCCAAAATCTTTTTATTCTTTATTTTAGTATTATTAATATAATTGGCTTTTATATGTGTTATACAGATAAAAGAAGGGCTATTAAAAGAAAATTTAGAATAGAGGAATCTACTTTGTTATTCATCTGCCTTTTAGGAGGATGTTTTGGATTTTTTATTGGAATGTATTTATTTCATCATAAAAATAGAAAAGTTAAATTTAAAGTATTAGTCCCTATTTGTATAATTATATGGAGTTATATAATATTAAATTATAATTTATACTAGGTACTGCCTAGAAGTGTATCAGCACTGGCAGATAAAAACATTGCGAGAATATTTATAGTTTGCTATAATATAAGTAACGAAAGAGATGGTTAGTATGAAAAAAGTTGAATTGTTATGTCCTGTTGGTAATAAAGATATGTTATATCAAGCTATTCATAATGGAGCAGATGCAGTTTATTTATCAGGTAAGAGATTTGGCGCTAGAAAGTTTGCTAATAACTTTAGTGATTCAGAATTAATCTCTGCTATAGAATATAGTCATTTATATGGAGTAAAAGTATATGTAACAGTTAATACTATGATTTATATGAGTGAAGTTAGTAGTGTGATGGATTATTTAAAGTTTCTTTATATTAACGGAGTAGATGCAGTTATAATGCAAGATATTGGTCTTATAAAATTGGCTAGGGAAAAGATTAATGGTTTAGAAATACATGCTTCTACTCAATGCCATAATCATAATAAAGAACAAATAAGTCTTTTAAAAGATATGGGTGTTACTAGAGTAGTAATAGCTAGAGAAATGAGCTTAAATGAAATAAAAAGTATTGATGTAGATATTGAAAAAGAAGTATTTGTATATGGTGCTTTATGTGTATGCTATTCTGGATGTTGTTTATTTAGCAGTATGAATGGTGGTAGAAGTGGTAACAGAGGAGAATGTGTTGGATCTTGTAGGTTACCATATAAGTTGATGTGTGATGATAAAGAAATAGATTGTGAAGATGAATATTTACTTAGTACTAGAGATTTAAATACTTTAGATAAATTACCATTACTTATAGAAAGTGGAATTGATAGTTTAAAAATAGAAGGTAGAATGAAAAGTCCATATTATGTTGGTTATGTTACCAAAGTTTATAGAAGACTAATTGATGTATATTATAATGGTGATGATTGTAATGTTACTACTAAAGAATTAACTAACTTAAAAAAATTGTTTAATAGAAAATATACTTTAGGTTATTTATTTAATGAAAAATCTATTATGAATAGAAAGAGTCCTAATCATTTAGGAGTAAATATTGGTAAAGTTATAAAATGTGATAAAAGAAAGATTTATATTAAACTAGATAGTGATTCTTTGAATCAAGAAGATGGTATTAGATTTGTAAATAGCAATAAAGGTATGATGATTAATAGATTATATAATGATAAATATCTACTTGTTAATCATATTCCTTGTGGTAGTATTTGTATATTAGATAATAAATTTGGTTATATATTTAAAAGTGGTGAGATTGTTTCTAAAACTATTGATAGTGCTTTAATAAAAGAAATAAGTAATGTATGTGAAAAAGTTATAAATATTAGTTATAAAGTATATGCTAAAAAAGGGGAGAAGTTATTTATTAGTATTAGTGATGGAGATAATACTTATAGTGTATATGGTAATATTGTAGAAGAGTCTATTAATAGATGTATAAATGCTGGTGATATAGAAAATAAACTATCTAAACTTGGAAATACTCCTTATAGATGTAATGATATAGAAATGGATATTGATGATAATATATTTATTCCTATTAGTGAGATTAATAATATTAGAAGAGAACTTACTGATAATCTTAGTTTAATTAGAAAAAATATTCTAAAAAGAGCTGATTTTGATTTTAAATTAGATGATAATAATATTAATAGAAGTGTTAGTACTATTAAAAATATTAGCGTTCTTGTTAGAAATGAAGAACAATTAGAAAGTATCTTAAAATATAATATTAAAGATATTTATACTCCTGATTATGATTTATATATTAAGTATAAGGATAAATATGATAATATTTATTATCGTACAAAAAGAGTTAATAATTGTAAATATAATTATAATAATGATAATTTACTAGTGTGTGAATTAGGAGGAATAAATAAATATAGTAAGAATAATAATGTTATTAGTGATTATTTTTTAAATGTTAGTAATAGTTATAGTGTTGATTTTTTATCTAGTTTAGGAGTTAAAAGAATTAGTTTATCTGTAGAGATTGATGATTATGAGATAGAGAATATTGTTAAAGCAAGTAAAAGTGAACTAGAAATAATTATATATGGTAGGATAGAGGTTATGATTATGAAATATTGTCCTTTATCTGAAATAATAAATAATTGTAGGGTATGTAAAAGTAATAAACATTCTTATTATTTAAAGAGTACTGATAATAAGTTATATCCTATTATACATAGTGATTGTTATACTTCTATAATGAATTCATTTAATACTGATAAGATTGCTAATATTGATAGTTATTTAAAAATGGGAATTAATAATTTTAGAATAGAGTTATTTGATGAAAGTAGTGAAGATATAGATAAAATATTTAAAAGATTATAAAGTTACAATACATCATCAATAGAGTGATAATATACTTATCATTCTTTTTTCTTTGTTTATGTTTAGTTAATTTATATTGACTATATATATTAAATTTGATATAGTAAAGGACGTGTGTTTGATAGAGTGTTTTCTTCTTATTAGCTTCAGGGGGTAATTCTTTTGGGGGTAATGAGGAGTGTGATATTATGAGAAGTATAGAAAGAAAATTTTTATATTTAATAATATTATTTTTAATTATCATAATTTTAAAACTTATATAATTAAAAAGACACTTGAAAGTATTCAAGTGCTCAAAACATAAGAAGAGGGCATTTGCAACTACTCAAACACACACTCTATATAAATATTATCATAAAATATATGTTTTGTCAAAAATAATAAATATGATTTTAGCGTAATAAATTAGATAAAAATGTAAAGAATTACTGTGTAGCGTAATAAATTGACAAAAAATGAATATAGTATTATAATGTGTATGTAAGAAAAGAGGGAGAGATTATGGTAATTCGTGAAAGATATTTAAAATTAATTAGGCCATTTTATCAACAAGACTTAATAAAGGTTTTGGTTGGTATAAGACGTTCTGGTAAATCTGTTATTTTAAGACAAATAATATATGAGTTAAAAGAAAATAATATAGATAACAGTCATATTATCTATATTAATTTTGAAGATTATGATTATGAAGAATATAGAGATCCTAAAAAATTAAATAATTATGTTAAAGAAAAAATAATAGACGATAAGAAGTATTATATATTTTTTGATGAAATTCAAAATGTTCTTGAATGGGAAAAGGTTGTTAATTCACTTAGGGCAACTAAAAATACATCTATTTTTATAACTGGTTCAAATAGTGATTTATTATCTAGTGATTTAACAACTTATATTGCTGGTAGGTATGTAAGTTTTAAAATTACTCCTTTTACTTTTCAAGAAACATGTAAATTGTTAAATATAAGCGATAGAAGAGATATTGAAGATGCCTTTAATGATTATATTAAATGGGGAGGAATGCCACAAAGATTTATGCAAGAGAATGATATTTCAAGAAAGGCTTATTTAAGTGATGTTTATGATTCAATAATAATTAAAGATATAGTAAAGAGATTCAATATAAAAGATATTGATTTATTGAATAGGATAGTTACTTATATTTTAACTACTCCAGCTCAGATGTTTTCACCTGACAGTTTAAAAAAGTATATGCAAAGTGAATCAAGAAATGTATCTTTGGAAACTTTGTATAATTATCTTGATTATATAACTCGTTCTAATCTTATATCAAAGGCTGAAAGATATGATGTTCGTGGTAAAAGAATTCTTACAGGTAAATATAAATATTATTTAACAGATTTAGGATTTACTAATATATTAAGTGAAGGAAAAAAAGGCCAAATGGGGGCATATTTAGAAAATATAGTATATAATGAATTAATAGCAAGAGGATATAATGTTAATGTTGGTACATTAGAAAATGGAGAAATAGATTTTATTGCAACTAGATTTGATGAAAAGATATATATTCAGGTAGCATATATTTTAAGCGATGAAACAGTAATTGAAAGAGAATTTAATGCTTATAAAAAAATAGATGATAATTATCCTAAATATGTTCTTTCGATGGATAGTTTTGATTTTTCTCAAAATGGAATAATTCATAAAAATATTATTGATTGGTTATTAAAAAAATAGAAAGTAGACATAGGAGTGAGTTTGTCTACTTTCTTATAT
>CAVJSY010000167.1:0-2884 GCA_963652285.1 Oribacterium sp. | reverse complement strand
AAATTACATTTATTTTAATGTTAATTTTTGATTTTGAAAAAAATTGGTAAAATTTAAAAAAATTGCAATTTTTTGCAATTTTAGTCAGAATTTATATTTAATGATAGTAATCTATTTAATTCTACTGCATATTCCATAGGAAGTTCTTCTCTAAATTCATTAACAAATCCTAGGATTATTAATTCTTTGGCAGTATCTTCATCTATTCCTCTGCTTGTTAAATAGAATAATTTATCTTCACTTATTTTAGATACTGTAGCTTCATGCTCTAAAAATGATGTTTTATTGTTTACTATGTTTGTTGGTACTGTATCACTTTTTGATTTTTCATCTAATATTATTGTATCACATTTTACACTTGCACTTGAATGATGTGCCTCTTTTGTAATTTTAACTAATCCTCTGTAGGTTGCATTTCCACCATTAGATGCTATAGATTTAGAAACAATGTTACTTTTGGTATATGGTGCTAAATGAATCATTTTTGCTCCTGTATCTTGAATTTGACCTGCTGATGCGGATGCTACTGTTATACAACTTCCTCTTGCATATTTTCCTTTTAATATGCAGGCTGGATATTTCATATTACTTTTTGCTCCTACATTTCCATCTATCCATTCCATTAGTCCATTTTCTTCTACTATAGCTCTTTTAGTAACTAGATTGTATACATCACTTGACCAATTTTGAATTGTTGTGTATCGGCATTTAGAATTTTTACCTACATATATTTCTACTACTGCAGCATGCAATGCATCTTCTGTATATGTTGGAGCAGTACATCCTTCTATATAATGAAGTTCACTATCATCGTCTACTATTATTAATGTTCTTTCAAACTGTCCCATATTTTTGCTATTTATCCTAAAATAACTTTGTAATGGTCTATCTAGTTTAGTATGTGGTGGAATATATATGAATGTACCGCCACTCCAAACTGCTCCATTTAGTGATGTAAATTTATTTTCATCATATTTTACAAGTTTATTGAAATATTTTTTAAATATTTCTTCATGATATTTTAATGCAGAATCAGTATCCATAAATATTACATTTTTTTCTTCTAATTCTTTTATCATATTATGATATATTACTTCACTATCATATTGAGCTCCTATTCCATCTAAATAATTTTTTTCTGCTTTTATTACTCCTAAATCATCAAATAAATCTCTTACTTTACAGTTTACATTATTCCAATTATTTGTTAACTCTTGTTCTCTTTTTTTGTAGTATGTTATACTGTCATAATCTATATTTAACTTTGGTCCAAAGTTTGGTTCTTTATGTTGAACAAATGATTTATATGAGTTTACTCTGAAATCTGTCATCCATTTTGGTTCTTGTTTTATACTTGATATTTCTTTTACTACTTGCTCTGTTAATTTCATAAAATCACCTTTTTCTTTATTATTATAAACTAAATTCTTGGAAAAAAAAAGAGAATTTATACAAATAAATAAATTCTTTTTCTTTTACCGCCTTAATAAGAAACAGGCAATAGATATTGAGATAGTAGTTAATAGCGCTAACATTATAAACATATTTAATACATTTACATATCCGGCATTTTCTGTTGCTATAATATTATTTTTTTCTAGATATTTTTCTTCTATGTAAGAAATGTTTTTAATTATTTTTTCCATTAATAGATTGTAACTTTTTATGTCAAGATTTTGTTTTGCTATTATGTCTATTATTTGAATCAATCTTGTTTTATTGTTTACTATATATGTTACTTTTTCTTTTATGTCTTCATAGTAGTTTTCGAATAGACAATCTATTAATTTATTTCTAGAACATATATATCCATTGAAACTACATTGATTTTCATCTAAATTTGGTAATGAGATGATACTGTTATCAAATAATGGGGCAAATCTGTATTCTTTTGTTTTTTTGTTACAAATTAATCCATAGTTATTTAGATTTCTATCTACTTGGTTGGTAATATATCCAAATATTATCATATCAAAATATGCAGCTTTTATACTTCTTATATCTTTTTGACTTATCATTGGTAATGATCTTATTATTTGAATACTTTTTTCTATAACTTTTATATAATCTTCTTTGCTGTTACTAAACTTAAATTCTTCATAATCTGATACTTTAGAATGTTTTATTTTTCCTTCTTTTATGTATTTATTAACTTTTATGTATAAACTAGTGAAGTCGTAAAATTCTTCGTATTCTGTATCAGCGACACTTCTGCTAATGATCGAATCTTTTTCTTTGTTAGCATTATATACAGTGTATTCTTCGGCACCACTTACATTTAATAAATTTCCTATTTGGCAAATTACTATTTCTAAGTCATTATCTGCTACATCTACTATGTCTTTCTTTTTATATGCTTTATATTTATTGTCTATAAGAACTTTTTCTACTTTATTTACTCCACTTGTTGTGTCTGATATTTTTTCTATATTTACTCCTTGTAAAATTATATTACTTTTTTCATCATAAGTTCTTATATAATAATTTTGATTTGGTTGTAGTGGTTGGGCTTCATTAATGGCTTTTTCTACTTTATTTTGCCAGTTATAATAGTCTGCTAAAGAATTTATTTCCACTTCTAACGATACAATGCTTCTTTTATCATCTTTATAAATATCTAATATTTTTTCTTGCTCTTTTTTTGTTAAGTGGTATTTTTCTGTTACTTCTTTTATTAATGACTCTATATTCATCTAGATCACATCCTATTGTAATTATATCATATATTTTGAATTTTTTGAAATAAAATTAAAAATAGAAGATTATTTTTTGTGGTTCTATAATAAATAGTGTTGGTGAATAAAAATCACTGATGATATTTTTTTAATTAAAAATGGGCCATATCAGATCAATTTATGATACAATGTAATTGCCAATAAAACAT
>CAVJSY010000166.1:453-4296 GCA_963652285.1 Oribacterium sp. | reverse complement strand
ATATAATAAGGATTTTATTACTAAAGAAACAACAAAAATGTATCTTATAAAAAATGAAAAAAATTAAAAATACATATTGTTAACTAAAATCAAAAATCAAAAAAATAAAAAATAAAATTGTTTGCATAAATGTATTGACATATTACTTAATATTTTCTATAATGATGTTGTGAGTAAGATAAATTACGAAACATTTAGGAGGAAGTGAAGTATGGCTAATACAAATTGTGAAGAAGTAATTGATACTATAAAGGTTGTAAAGAGAAATGGTAAAAAAGTTAATTTTGATACTACTAAAGTTGCTCTTGCAATAAAAAAAGGTTTTGATAGTATTATTGATGAAGAAGGAGAAACAAAGTATACTGAGAAAGATATTCAAAAGGTATATCAAAATGTTTTAAAGAAGATAAATAAAGATTATAAAAATGAAGAAAAAATTAAGATAGAAGAAATTCAAGATTTAATTGAAGCGTCTTTAACTAAGTGTGGATATGAGGATGTATTTCAATCTTTTTCTGAATATCGTGAGAGAAGAGCACAGTCTAGACAATTGTTTTCTGATGAGAAAAAGATGCATAAATTTTTGAAATCTTTAGAGGGATTAGGACTTAAGTCTGCTATTGAAGAAGATGCTAAAAGGGAGAATGCTAATATAGATGGTAATTCTGCTATGGGAACTATGTTACAATATGGTTCTACTGTATCAAAGGAGTTTGCAAAGGCATATTTAATGAAGAAAAAATTTGCTGATGCTCATGATAATGGTGATATTCATATTCATGATATGGATTTCTTAGCTATGGGAACTACAACATGTATGCAAATAGATTTGAATAAGTTATTTAAGGGAGGTTTTTCTACTGGTCATGGTCATTTGAGAGAACCTCAATCAATTAATTCTTATTCTGCTTTGGCTGCTATAGCAATTCAGTCTAATCAAAATGATCAACATGGTGGCCAGAGTATTCCTGCATTTGATTTTTATATGGCACCAGGAGTTTTGAAGACATTTAAAAAGGAATTTAAACAAGCAATTTATGAACTTTTAGATTTTACTGATTTTATTAGTTTTGTAAATATGGATAAAGTTGCATTAGCGGTTGATAAATTAAATTCTATCGAAGTAGATATTAATGTTTTTGAACCTTTTTATAAGGATAGTAGTGAGGTAAGAAGAATTTTTGATAAAGCTTATGAGACTGCTATGGCTAAAACTGATAGGGCTACTTATCAAGCAATGGAAGCATTTGTTCATAATTTAAATACTATGCATTCTAGAGCAGGGGCTCAAGTACCATTTTCATCTATTAATTTTGGTACTGATACTTCACCTGAAGGTAGAATGGTTATGAAAAATTATTTATTATCAATTGATGCTGGTTTGGGTAAAAATGAAACTCCAATTTTTCCTATATCTATTTTCAAGGTAAAAGAGGGAGTTAATTATAATCCTGGGGATCCTAACTATGATTTATTTAAATTATCTTGTAAGGTTTCTGCTAAAAGATTATTTCCTAATTTTTCATTTTTGGATTCACCATTTAATGCTCAATATTATAAGGGGGATTATAATACTGAGGTATGTTATATGGGATGCCGTACTAGAGTTATTGCTAATGTAGTTGATGAAAATAAAGCTGTTACTCCAGGTAGAGGTAATTTATCATTTACATCTATTAATTTACCTAGATTAGGAATTAAACATGGTATTGTTACTAATGATAAAACAGATGAGAAAGGTTTCTTTGAGGAACTTGGAGAATTAATGGATATGGTAAAAGATCAATTACTTGAAAGATTTGAAATTCAATGTAATAAGAGAAGTTATAATTTTCCATTCTTATTGGAACAAGGTGTTTGGATAGATTCAGAAAAGTTAAAACCTACTGATAGGTTAAGAAAGGTATTAAAACATGGTACTTTAAGTATTGGATTTATTGGACTTGCTGAATGTTTGAAGGCTTTGATTGGTAAACATCATGGGGAAAGTGATGAGGCTCAAAAGCTTGGATTAAAAATTGTTAAGTTTATGCGTAAGAAGTGTGATGAATATTCAGAAACATATAATTTGAATTTTACTTGTCTTGCTACTCCTGCTGAGGGGTTATCTGGAAGATTTGTTAATATTGATAAGGCAATATATGGTAAGATTAAGGGAGTAACTGATAGAGATTATTATACTAATTCTTTCCATGTTCCAGTATATTACAATATTTCTATTGTTAATAAAATAAAGAAAGAAGCACCTTATCATGAACTTACTAATGCAGGACATATTAGTTATATTGAGCTTGATGGTGATACTACTCAAAATCTAGAAGCATTTGAAAAAATAGTTCGTATTATGAAAGAGAACAATATGGGATATTGTGCTATTAATCATCCAGTTGATAGGGATCCAGTTTGTGGTTATGTTGGAATTATTGGTGATGTTTGTCCTGGATGTGGAAGAAAAGCATACGAGGGAGTTAGCGTTGATAAAATAAAAAATAATAAATAAAGAAGGAGTATGTTATTATGAAAACTGAAGAAGTTAAAGAAGAAAAATTAGTTGGTGAGGGTGTTGGATTTGAGAGAATAAGAAGAATCACTGGATATTTAGTTGGTACTCTTGATAGATTTAATAATGGTAAAAAGGCTGAAGAACACGATAGAGTTAAACATGGTACAGAAGGAATTATTGATAAATAATTATGAAGATTAGACTTGCTACGGATCAAATTCAAAGAGATAGTATAGTTGATGGTGAAGGTATTCGTAGTGTGATATGGACTCAGGGTTGTACACATAATTGTTATGGTTGTCACAATCCTGAGACTCATTCTTTTGATGGTGGATTTTTACTTGATGTTGATGATGTTATAAAAAAAATAGATACTTTAGAAGGACAAGATGGTATAACATTTTCGGGTGGAGATCCTATGTCTCAGGCTGAAGCTTGTTCTATTATTGCTAGTCATTGTAAGGAAATTGGACTTAATGTATGGTGTTATACTGGTTTTACTTATGAACAATTAATTGAACAGAGTAATAGTAATCCATATATTATGAATTTTTTAAAAAATATTGATGTCTTGGTTGATGGTAGATTTGTTTTAGCATTAAAAAGTTTTGATTTAAAGTTTAAAGGTTCTAAGAATCAAAGAATTATTGATGTACCTAGTAGTCTTAAGTCTGGTAGTGTTTGTTTAGTTTCAAAGTATGCATCAGATAAAGATGATGAAAAAATAGTTAGAAGAAGCCATTATATGTATGTATAATGACTTTTTATATTGAGGTGATATAATGAGAATAGATCGCTACGAGAGGATATCTAAAGATAAGTATAGATTATTTTTAGATAATGGTGAAGTTCTTGATTTGTATGAAGATGTTATTTTAGAGGACAATTTATTATATAATAAAAATATTGATAGAGTTAAATATGATAATATTAATAATGATAATGTTATAGCAGAATTTTATCATAATTGTTTGTCTTATATTAAATCGAGGTTAAGAAGTGAAAAAGAAATAAGAAATTATTTGATTAAAAAAAAGGCATCTGATGAACAAATGAATAAGGTAGTAAATAAATTAAAGAAAAATAATATTATAAATGATGATTATTTTTGCAAATGTTTTATTCATGATAAAATGATGTTTTCTATGCAGGGTGAATATAAAATAATCTTGGAACTTCGCAATGCTGGTATTGATGAGAATATTATTCAAAATAATTATGATTTATTTGATAAAAAAATAATGAGAGAAAAAATTAATAAGTTGATAGAAAAATATTTAAAGTCTGATAAAAAAAATAATGGGTTTAAATTAAAAAATAAAATTTATACTAATTTAATG
>CAVJSY010000166.1:0-443 GCA_963652285.1 Oribacterium sp. | reverse complement strand
ATCAAGGTTTTAGTAAAGATATGATATTAGAAATTTTAAGTAGTTATGAATTTTAGAATAAATAACTAAATTTTGGGAATATTATTTTTGAGGGTGATAGTGTGAAAAAGAAAATAATATTTATAATACCAATTTTAGTTATTTTTTTATTAGTGGGCTGTAAATTGAATAATACACCTACTAGTAAGGTTGAGGAGAAAATGCAAAAATATCAAAAAGTTGATGATTCTATTAATATGGAGGAATTATTAAATCTTCTTACTGATGGTGATGATATTAATAATAATCAAAAAGATGAATATGAAAAGATTTTGAAAAAATAAAAATCGCACTCTCGTGAATTAATTCGTGAGTTAGATTTTTCCTTTTTTGCTTCTAAAAACATTTACTTTTGTGATTACATATGGTATTATTGTTATGGTGGCAATATGATTATTTCTAGA
>CAVJSY010000165.1:0-5536 GCA_963652285.1 Oribacterium sp. | reverse complement strand
TAATTTTATTTTGTAATTCTAGAAATAATTTTTTTTCAGTATTTATATATGAATTTTTTTCTAATTCAAATCCCATATTCTCTCGTGGATATTTTCCTAATTTATCCATTATAATTACCATTAATACAGTGTTTAATAAATAATAATAAAACTTTATTCTAGTTAATGATTTATTATTTTCTTTGGCAAATTTATATATATTATTTATGGATACGTGATTATCTTTAATAAAATTTATAAATGTAAATTTATAGTTTAATGATTTCAAGATTTGTTCTTGAAGTTCTGCATAATATCCATACCTACAGCCTCCACCTGCTTGGAGAATTGTATCCGCTCCTAGTTCTAATGCTTCTATAAAATTACCTAAATTATATTTAAATGGTACACAGACATAATCTGGTGAGTTAGCACTTCCTAATTCTATTGTTTTTTTTGTTATTTTGGGAGGTATTAAAATATTTTGTTTAGTTACATTTTTTAATAGATAGGAAATTGGTATGTAATAATCTCCTAGATGGGGAAATGTTATTGTTTTAGTCATCTTTTGCCTTCTTTCCTTTTATTATGTCTATGAAACTTTCTAACCTTGTTTGAATTCCTGCTTCTGCTGATGATTCGTCTATTAAGATGTTGGTTTTGGGAATATCAGTTATTTTTCTTAACATTAATTCATTTACTAAGGAATCTGGGCCACAGGGGAATGAGGTTATAAATATTATGCCATCTACAGAATGTTTGTAATATTCTATTGCTCCTATCAATTCTTTAGAATAAGTCCAATAAAGAGTAGGGGATAATTTTTCTGAATATGCTCTTGCTATTTTCTTATCTAAAACATCTGCATATATTAGATCTATATTTTGGCTTTTTAGGAAATTTTCGATTGGATATCCTATATATTTGTCATATATATTATAGGGATGGGAGACTATTAATATTTTGATAGAATTATTATTTAGTAATTTATTTTGATTAAGTAAACGTATTTTATTATATTTCTTTTCTTCTAATTTTGCTTGGTAATATGAAAATATTACTTTAAAGATATTTTTATTTATTTTTAGTCCTAATAATATTAAGGATAGAGATTCTTTATGATGGTGAGTATGCTCTATGTTGTAGTCAAGTATTTTTTGACTAGGGAAGGCATTGTGTATTATGTCATAAGTTGCATTAAATCTAACACATACTTTTTCTTTTCTTCCATAATCTGATATTCTTGGTACTAGAATATAGTCACATTTGCCTACTAGTTCTTTTACATGTCCTAAATATATTTTAGATGGTAGACAGGTTTCATCTACTAAATATTTTTTTCCTAATTCTATAGTATTTTTAGTGGTATCACTAGAGTATATTATATTACAATTTAATTTTTTTAGATAAGTTGTCCATAAAGTATTATATCTATAATACAAAAGTCCTTTGGGAATTCCTATTGTTATTTTATTATTACTCATAAATATCTCCCTTCGTTTAAATATATGTAGTAATAAATTTATTAGAACATAAGAAAAAAGAGCAAGGCTCTTTAGAAAGTTTAAATACATTCTATTGGTACATAATAATTATTTTCGTTTATAGATATGATATTTTCCATCATACATAATACTAAACCATTTCCAACTTCATATCCAAAATTATTTACTACATCAAAATTTTTGATAGCATTTATTCCTGGATTTGAACTTTTTTTAATTTCTACTGGATATATTTTGTTATCATATATTATTAGTAGATCTATTTCTTTACCTAAGTGATCTCTATAGTAATATAGTCTTTGTTTAGGGGATTTTCCATTATTTGCGTATGATTTTATTATTTCTGTTATTACATAAGTTTCAAATATTGCTCCTGCATAGGCACTTCTTTCTAGGGTTGTAACATTAAAATATCCTGTTAAATAACATGCTAAACCTGTATCCATAAAATATAATTTTGGTCTTTTTACTATTTTTTTAATATTATTATTTGAATATGAATTTAACATATAAACTAGATTTGTGTTTTTTAAAATAGATAACCATTCTTCTGCAGTTTTAGAATCTATTTCTACATCTTTTGCTATATCGCTAGCATTATATTCTTGTGATGTTCTAGCGGCTACTGAAGAGATGAATTTTATAAATTTAGTTTCATCTTTAATATTTATTAATTTTCTTACATCTCTTTCTATATATGTTCTTATATAGGATTCATAGAATTTTTCTCTTATTTCTTCTGTTGCATTTACAACATCTGGATAACTACCATTTATTATTCTTTCAAATAATTTTGGCATTGTTAATATTGGTAATTTTTTTCTTTCTCTTAAGAGTTCTATGTCAGGTATAAATGTAATATCTTTTTCGTTATTTATTTCTCTAGTTGAAAATCCATATAAATCTAATATACCTACGCGACCCGCTAAAGATTCACTTACATCTTTCATTGTTTCAAACACTTGAGATCCTGTTAAATAATATAAAGTTCCTACTTCTTCTTTTGTTTCAAACATAGACTTTTTTCTTGATTCATCTACTTTTATTTTTATATATGTTAATAAATTTGGAGCATATTGAAATTCATCTATTATTAATGGAGTTTCATAACTTCTTAAAAACAATTCTGGATCTTCATTAGCTTGAGCTCTTAAAAGCATATTATCTAATGATACATAATTTATACTACTATTTTCTTGTTGCAAATGATTTAATAATGTTGTTTTTCCTACTTGTCTTGCTCCTGTTATCAGTATTACTGGAAATTTATTTATCATTTTGTTTAAGGTTGTTTCTATACTTCTAGTTTTATATTCTTTCATATATTTTCACCGTCCTATTAATAATATAGCATATTTTGGATAAATAGTCCATATTTTTTAGAAAATTCGGAGTTGTATTCCTAATTTTTATATATATTACGATTTTAATATAAGTATTATGTATTGTACTTTAAAAAAAATAACACATAAATGTGCTATTCTTCTAATTCATCATCATTAACTATTGTTAAATCTGATAAGTCATCATCATCGTCATCTATATAATTGTCATCATCTAATGAATCTATATCATCTGGTTCTTCTGCATCTTCTACTTCATCTTCATTATCAGAACTTTCTTCTTCTAAATCTTCTTTTTCTTCATAGATATCATCCATATTTAGTTTTACTGAATGATTAGATTTTAAATCCCATGTTCCATCTTCTAAAAGAATAAAATCTTTATTAGTTGTAAGTGATGCAAAGAAATCTGCTATTTTATCTACATATACTGATTCTGGTAATTCTAATAAATTACATATTGCTTTAAATAAATCTGCTGTATTCATAGTCTTGCCATGTTCTTTTAAATAAAGGGCTGCTAACTCTGTATAAGGCATTAATTCTAATTCTTCTTTTGTCATTTTATCTAATTTCATATTTATCCTCTCCTACATTTCCTCTCTTGGTATAATACCTATTAAATCTAAGGCATTATTAAGTACTATTTTTATAGCCATTAATAAGGCAACTCTTTCTTTTGTTTTTTGAGTATCACTAGTAATTATTTTTTCTTGTTGATAATAAGAATGGAATAGTGATGCTAAAGAATAAGCATAATTTGCTATAATATGTGGTTGTTCTTTTATTCCAGCACTTATTACTAAGTCAGGATACTCATATAGTTTATTCAAGATACTATATGTCATATCACTAGTTAATGTTACAAATTTATCTATATTTTGAAGTTCTGATATTCCAAATTTACTATTTTTTATAATTGAGCATATTCTTGCATTGGCATATTCTATATAATATACTGGATTTTCGTTAGATTCTTTTAATGCTAAATCTAAATCTAGATCCATACTTGTATCAAGACTATGAGATGCAAAGAAATATCTTGTAGCGTTTATTCCTATATCATCTAATAATTCCATTAAAGTTACTGATTTTCCAGTTCTTTTACTTAATTTGAATTCTTTACCATCTTTGATAAGTCTTACCATTTGTAATATTTTTATTTCTAGTTTATTACTATCTTCCCCTAATATTTTCATAGCGGCTTTTAATCTGTTGATATAGCCATGATGATCTGAACCTAAGACATCTATTAATTTATCAAAGTTTCTTTCATATTTATATTTATGATATGCTATATCTGGTAAGAAGTATGTATAATCACCATCATTTTTTACTAATACTCTATCTTTTTCATCTCCGTACTCTGTTGTTTTTAACCATAGAGCATCATCTTTTATATAGCAATGATCTGTGTTTTTTAATTCTGTTAATACTTCTTCTACAGCATTTCTATCATATAATGATTGTTCACTTGTAAATACGTTGAAATTTACTCTAAATCTGTCTAAGTCTTTTTTTATTTGCTCTAATAATACATTTAATCCTTGTTTTTTAAAGTATTCTATATCTTTATCTAATAAGGTATTTCCATATTCATCATGTAATTTTTTGGCTAGTTCTATTATTTCTTTTCCGTGATAACCATTTTCTGGTAAGTTACATTCTAAGCCACATAATTCTCTATATCTTTCTTTTATAGATATACCTAAGTTATTCATTTGATTTCCAGCATCGTTGATATAGTATTCTTTGGTTACATCAAAACCATTTTTTAATAATATTCTACTTAGATTATCTCCATATGCTGCGCCTCTTCCATGACCTATGTGTAAGGTACCTGTAGGATTGGCACTTACGAATTCTACATTTATTTTTTCATTATTACCGATAGTGCTGTCACCATAATGATTTTGTAAGGTTAATATTTCTTTTATACCTTTTAATAAATAATCTTTTTTTATAAAGATATTAATAAATCCCGGTTTTGCTATAGCTATACTATCAATTACTTCATTATCTTCAATATTTTCTACAATAGTTTGCGCTATAAGCATTGGATTTTTATGTAGTTTTGATGCTAAAATTAGGGCAATATTTGAAGAGTAATCTCCATTTTCTTTATTGGATGGAATATTAATTACAATATTATCTTCTATAGTGTCTATATTTAATTTATCTAAACTACATTTTATAATATGTACTATAGTTTGTTTTATACTCATAAGTTATTCCTCATTTCTATTTTATATTCATAAAGAGTTTGTGTATCTGGTATTTGGTAGCGTACTTTAATTTCTTCTTCTTTTATATCTAATAAATCTACAATTACTTCTATATCTACACTAATCATATTTTCTTTTAAGGTATAAGTAGATAAGGTATGGTGATTTTTATCGAAGATGAAAGTATGCATCATTTCTTTATTTTCTCTTGTAAGTATTAATTTATTTTGATTAATTATTTTTATTTTGAATTTTGTATCATCTTGAATATAGGATATATTGTTTTTATTTTTAATTCCTTTAACATTAAAGTTATCTTTAGTATTTTCTGTTAAATTGTGCAAATATCCATCTAATTTTATTCTCGTAATATCTCCTCCAAACTTATAAATAATTCAGTAGACATTATACCATAAGTTTTTAAAAAATAAAACTTATATTTTAATTTTTTTTACTAATAATATAAATATGAGATAAATTAGTC
>CAVJSY010000164.1:0-2169 GCA_963652285.1 Oribacterium sp. | reverse complement strand
GAAAATTCTAATAGTGATATTAGAAGCATGCGATTTTAAATCGTGTGAGGTTCACGGTATTAGGCTTTGATAATAAGAGAATAAGGAAGATATTTTCTTTACAAAATAGTTGGATATGTATTTTATCTATTTTAATTGGATTACCAGTTGGATATGGACTTACTTCTTATTTGTTTAAAGTTTGTTTGGATGAAAATTATGATTTTGGAGTTCATATAGAATGGTGGACTTATGTTAGCGCTGCGGTAGTTACATATTTAGTTTCTTATTTGATTTCTAGATATTCATCTCGTAATGTTAATAATATAGATATGGTTAGTAGTTTAAAGGGAAACGAGTAGTTTCTCTTTTTAAATGGATGACTTTTTATTTTAAATTTGATACAATATAGGTGAGGTGGTACTGAGTGAAATGTATACTTATGAATAAAAATACTGAAGTGTTGATGGCGGAATATGATTCTGCTAATGGGGTGTTTTCAAAGATTTATGAAATTTATAATATTGATTATGCTCCGTATATTTTAAAGAGTTTTTATATAAATAATAATTTAGATGATATATCTTTTAGAACTAATCTTTCTTTATGGTTTAAGGGGAGGGGAATTCCATCTTGGAGGGATAAACTAGATTTACTTTTACATAGATTAGATATAACAGCACCAACTCAATTATTAGATAAGGCTTTTGGTTTATCATTGACAGATCAATATTGGATAAAGCCTTATAGTCTAAATGTAGAATATGATGATATTAATTTTTTCGATAATGATTTTGAATATGCTGAATTCTTGGAAGCATCATTATCAAAAAATAGTGGAATTATTACAAATAAAAAATCATTAGAAACTCCAAATAATACAACAGATGGCATGTTAAAGAAGGCGTGGATTATCGAAAATAAAACAAGATATCTTCTTAAAGGTGGCTATAAAAATGAGATGTTACAGCCATTTAATGAGGTTTTAGCAAGTGAGATATGTCGTAGGTTAGGTTTTAGTCATGTAACTTATACACTCTCTATATATAAGGATATGATTGTATCAAAGTGTCCTTGTTTTATAAATAAAGATACAGAACTTATTACTTGTCATCAGATTATGGAGAATATGGATAGAAATAATAATCTTAGTGATTATGAAAATTATATTAAAGTTTTAGAAGAAAATGGTATATTTGATGCTAGAGTTAAGTTAGAAAATATGTATATATTAGATTTCTTAATAATGAATGAAGATAGACATTTGAATAATTTTGGTATTATAAGAGATGTTAATACTTTAAAATGGTTAGATGTAGCTCCTATATTTGATAATGGTGAGAGTCTTAAAATCGAATACTATGATGAAGAAGAATTACATATTTCAGGTGAGGGTAGATTATTTTATGAGATAAAATCTTTTGATGAAATAATAAAAGTTGTTAAAAATTTAAAAAGAATTGATATTAGCAAATTAGATGGTATTGTGGAATGGTTTGATGAGTTACTTCATAAGTATCAATATTTAACTAAATTTTCTGATATAAGGATTAATAGATTATGTATTTTATTAAATAGACAAATAAATAAGTTGAAAAAATTAAGCGAAGTTTGACAATTAAGATGAAAAGTGCTAATATTAGTATGTAAGCAAAGGAATTTGCATATAATAAAAAAGAGGAACATTCAATTTTGTAAGTGAATGTCATCCTTAAATGATTTTTACGATTGACACTCAATTTAATGAGTGTCATTTATTTTTAATTATTAATATTTTATTACAGTTATTAATAAAATGATAAGTAAAATTAATAAACATATTGAGTTTATAAATTTTAAGATAAATGTTTTTATCTTCATACTTATCACCTCCATTCTGTATGGAGGATGACACTCACATTAAATGTTCCTAAATAATTATAACAGATTTTTTTAATTTATTTTTACAATTTACTATTAGTTTCTTGATTTTTAATTACTATTGTGATAATATTAGTATGTAAGCAAGGAAACTTGCATATAATAAAAAAAGAGGAACATTCAATTTCGTAAGTGAATGTCATCCTTGAATTTTTTGGTATGACACTCAGTTTAATGAGTGTCGTTTATTTTTAATTGTTAATATTTTATTACAATTATTAATAAAATGATAAGTAAAATTAATAAACATATTGAGTTTATAAATTTTAA
>CAVJSY010000163.1:0-4620 GCA_963652285.1 Oribacterium sp. | reverse complement strand
AACTATGATAATACAGATGACATGAATCTTATAAAAAAATTAACATTTGATTACTCATTAATAGAAAAAGAAGATAATAAATACTTATCAATCAGTAATGTTGATTATCCCTTTTCTTATTTAGAAAAAAATAGCAGAGCATTTTTAGCCACTAGCGATATGAACGTCATATATGACACCAACACAGAAAAAACAAAAGATATAAACGAAATTTCTAATAGTATTGATTTAACAAAGCAGACATTTATATCAGATGGTAAAATAGTAACAAATCTTTCATTTGAAATTGATGGTAATACTATAAACGAATTATTAAATAGTTTTAGCAAAAAATATATTAATATTTTGAAATTATTTAATATTGATTTTGATAATAGTGCTAAATATGAATTTACTTTTAAAAATGATATATTTACTAACAATATTATTTCTATTAAGATTGTAAAAAGAAGTGAAAATAATAGAGAAGTATTAGTGATTAATGATAATACATTCACTTATAGTGATGATAACGATAATAACTATAAAGCAACATTAGATATAAAAAACAATGATTTTACATTTAAATTCTATAACCAAGAAAAATTAAAATTTGTAATATCTGGTAAAGGTAATGATAATAGTTACGTTTATAATTATCAAGTTATCAATGTAGTAGATAATGCTGCTATTCAAATAAAAAAAGAAAAAAATAAAACTGTATATACAATTAATATAAAAAAAGAAAAAGAAGATAAATATCTCAATATCCTTGCTACTATTAACAACGATGCTACCAGTATTGATATTGATAACCTTGAGTTTTTAAATAATGAATTTGTTTCTTATAGCAAACTTGACGAGGATACTAAAAAGAAAGTTGATGATTATATTTTTAAGTATTATAATAGTTTTAAAAATTTATTTGATTACGTTAATAATTAATATAAGTTAAGTGTTAATTTTGTGTAAAATTAATACTTTTTCTTTACTTTCATATAAAAATCGTTTACAATGATATTGTAAGTGGTAGCAGGTAGTTAAATATTTAATGTTATTCTTACTTATACTGATTGTAGCGTCAGGATTAGAATAAATTGGGGAATTTATCTAAAGTTTGAACTCTTGATAGGGGGAATTATTATGTTACATAAAAGTGTATTATTAACAGAGAGTATAGAAAATTTAAATATTAAAGTTGGTGGAATATACGTTGACGCTACAATGGGGTATGGGGGTCATAGTAAAGAGATACTTAAGAAAAATAAAACTGGATTTTTATATGGTTTTGATCAGGATGAGTATGCAATAGATTATAGTAATAAATTCTTAAAAGAGTTTGGAACTAATTTTCATATTATTAAGAGTAATTTTGCTAATTTAAAATCTGAACTTGCTAAATATGGTGTAGAAAAAATAGATGGTATTTTATTTGACTTGGGGGTAAGTTCAGTACAACTTGACCAAGATGAAAGAGGTTTTAGTTTTCATAAAGATGCTAGATTAGATATGAGAATGGATAGGGATAATCCTATTAGTGCATATGAGGTTGTTAATACTTATTCACTTAATGATTTGATTAGAATTTTAAGAGATTATGGTGAAGAAAAATATGCTGTTAGTATTGCAAAAAATATTGTTAAATATAGAGAAAATAAGAATATAGAAACTACTTTTGAATTAGTTTATATAATAAAGAAGAGTATGCCAATGAAGGCTATGAGGGATGGACATCCTGCTAGAAAGACTTTTCAGGCTATTAGGATAGAGGTTAATCATGAATTAGATGTAATTTCTATTGCTTTAAAAGATGCTATAGATATGCTTAATGTAGGTGGAAGAATATGTGTTATTACTTTTCAATCATTAGAGGATAGAATAGTTAAGAATACTTTTAGGGAATATAGTGAAGTTGATAGCAAGATTAAAAATTTACCTTTTATTCCTTTAGAGTATATGCCTAAGTTAAAAATTATTTCAAAGGGTATAGTTGCTAGTAAGGAAGAGTTAGATGAAAATTATAGAGCTCATAGTGCTAGACTTAGAGTGGCTGAAAAAATTAAGGACTGATTATTATGAAGAATAAAAAGAAAAAAAGGTTTTTATGTGGTGCTGAAAGATTTGCTTATAAATTTTGTTTTTTAATTATTATTTTGTTAGTTATTGGGATAGTTTGCGGTCAAACCTCTTTAGCGCAGATTAATTTAGAAGTTCAAAAATTATCTAATGAGGTTTCAGAATGTAAAGATAAAAATGATAGTTTGAATATGAAGATAGATGAGATGACTTCTTTGGATAAAATAGAAGAAATTAGTAGGGAATATGGTCTTGTTTATCATAGTGAAAATATTAAGACAATAGATTAGGGTGATAGTATGAAAAAGAGAAAAATAAATACTGATAAAATTAAAGTTAATTTTTTCATGGTTATTTTTGTCTTTTTTTTATTTATGGTATTTATTGCTAGATTATGTTATTTATGTGTTGTAGATTATTCTGTTGGTGATAATACTACTATTTCTATGTTTATAAAGAATAGAAATACCGAAGAAGAGGTACTTATGCCTAATAGAGGTAGTATTTATGATAGTAATGGTAATGTTTTAGCAGAGGATGTTGCTAGTTATACTGTTATTGCTTATTTGGATGAATCTAGGAGTGAGAATTCAGAGACTCCTTTACATGTAGTTGATGTGGATGCTACTGCTAATGCCTTAGCACCTTTAATTAATACTGATGTTGATACTTTAAAAGCTATTCTTAGTAAAGATGCTTATCAAGTAGAACTTGGTAGTGGTGGTAGAAATTTATCTCAGATACAAATGGAAGAGATTAAAAAATTGAATTTACCTGGTATAGATTTTATTAAGAGTACTAAGAGATATTATCCTAATGGTAATTTTGCTTCTTATACTATTGGTTATACTATAAATAAAGATATAAATGGTATATCTTGGAAGGTTGGAGAATTAGGATTAGAAAAATACTTTAATGATACTTTAACTGGTAAAGAGGGACATGTTTCTTATGAGAAGGATAGATATGGCTATAAGATTGCTAATGGTCGTGAATATACGGTAGATGCTAAAGATGGTAATGATATTTATTTGACATTAGATAATAATATTCAATTGTTTACTGAGAATGCCTTAAAGAAAATGGAGAGTGATTCAGAGGCTGAATGGGGACTTATGGTTGTAGCGGATGCTAAAACTGGAGCAATACTTTCTTATGCTTCTAGTCCTAGTTTTGATCCTAATAAAAGAGATATGATATCATATATTGATCCTTTAACTGGTTATACTTATGAACCTGGTAGTACTATGAAGATTTTTAGTTATATGTGTGCTATAGAAAATGGTAACTATAATGGTGATGATACTTATGATTCTGGTACTATTACATATGAAGATAATAGCGGTAAGAAGACTATTATTCATGATTGGAATAAGATTGGTTGGGGAAGAATTTCTTTTAATCAAGGATTTGCTCTTTCTAGTAATGTTGGAGCGGCTACGCTATTAGAAAATGAGATTATTACTAAAAAGCAACTATCTATGTGTTACGATAATTATGGCTTTGGTAAGGCTACTGGATTTACTATGGATAGAGAAGAATCTGGTAGTATAAAGTTTCATTATGATATAGAGGCTGCTACTGCTACTTTTGGTCAAGGGATTACTGTAACTCCTATTCAGATGATACAGGCTCTTACATCTATTTCTAATGATGGTGAAATGTTAAAACCTTATATTATTTCTAAGATAGTTGATACTAATTCTGGTAAGACTACTTATCAGGGAAATAGGGAAGTTATAGAAAAAGTTGCTAGTAGTGAAACAGTTTCTGAGATAAAGAAATTAATGGCTAGTGTTGTTACTGACAACTCGGAAACTTCTACTGGTTATGCTTATTATATGGAAGATTATCCTATTATTGGTAAGACTGGTACAGCTCAGATATATGATTCTAAGAATGGTGGTTATATGACTGGGGCATCTGATTATATTTATTCTTTTGCAGGAATGTATCCTGGTGATGATCCTTCTATTATTATTTATGCTGCTATAAAGAGACCTAAGGATACTACTAATTATTTAGCAGAGGCTGTTAAGAATGTTGTTGTTAATACTAGTAAGTATTTAAATATTGTTAATGAAAATGAAGATAATATTACTTATAAGGTTTCAAATTATTTAAACAAGGATTTAACTATTGTTTCTAATGAATTAAAGAAACATGGTATTGATACTGTTGTATTAGGAAATGGTAGTAAAATAGTGGGACAATATCCTAGTAAGGATGTTACTTTGTATGGTAAGGGTAAAGTAATAATATTAACTGATAATTATGATAAGAAGATGATTGATTTAAAAGGAATGTCATATAAGGAGGCAATAAATGCTTTAAAATTAATGGGTGTTTCTTATGAAACAGAAGGCAGTGGATATGTTTATGAACAGAGTATTAGCCCTGATACTATTGTAAATAATGGAGATATAGTTAATATTAAACTAAGAAGTAACTATAATGATTCATAAAAAGATAATTATTTTGACTGAATTTCTTGCTTTTTCGACTTATTATTGATATAATTTTAACAGAGAGTAGGTGATGTATATGGAATATATTTTATCTAAT
>CAVJSY010000162.1:0-14447 GCA_963652285.1 Oribacterium sp. | reverse complement strand
GTTTTACTATTTATTATTGTTATTAAATTACAAATTTATCTATAATTTAAACAATATATATTATGTATTGTACTTTTATTTTATTACTATTTTTGGGACTTATTTTGTTTTTCTGTTAATTCTTTATACTTTTCATAATATTTTTCAATTGTTACTTTATCAAATGGTACTTCTTTTACTCTTACCATATTTATCAAATTTCCTAGTTCATATTTTAATATAAAGTCTAGTCTATTGGAATAGTGCATTTGTTTTTTATGATATTTATATTCCATCTTATCTAATATTTTAAAACTTCCCGTTGGAAAAACTCTTAAATCTAAGTCATAATCAATATATTTAATTACTTTATCATCTATTAGAAATGGGGTTGCTATATTACAATAGAAATATATTCCATAATCTTTTAATTGTCCTATTATATTAAACCATCTATCTTTAAAGAAAAACATTATAGCAGGTTCTTTGGTCTTCCATACTTTTCCATCACTATCAATTACTGTTGTTTTGTTATTCCCAAATACCATATAGTCATCTTTTTTATCTAACAATACTGCTTCATCCCATTGTCTATGTAAGGAACCATTATGTTTATAACAGTGTATTTCTAATTTTTCTCCTATTTTTATATCGTCCATGATTATCCACACTCTTTCTCTGTAAAGTATTATACATCAAATTTACTTTTTTAACAACTATTTGTATTTTTATCTTTTATTTGTGCTATAATTGTTTTATAAGAATAATAAGGTGGTGATTTATTTGAGATACTTTTTAGAGGGTATCAAATTTATAATACAAATGATTTTTAATATTATTAAATGGTTTGTTATTGGTATTATAACTGTTATATGTATTTTCCCTTATTATTTTATCATTGGCATTATATTTATATTTAATAAGAAAAAAAGAAAGGAATTAGGTTTTAGTAAGCCTCTTATACCTACTATTATGATGATTCTATCTTTAACTACTTATTTTATTTCTGTATTTATTTTAACTAGATGGTTTGTTCAGCAGGAGCGAATTAAGAATTTAAGCGAGAGTATTGTCTCTTCAACTGTTATTTTAGAAAAAGAAGAAAATAAAACAGAGGAACCTATTACTCCTTCTGATAATTCTAATACTAGTGTAGATTATTCAGAGTACTATGGTTTTGCTAATGCAGATTTTGATAATCTTTTGAGTAGAAATTCTGATACTGTTGCTTGGATTAAGGTTAGTAATACCAAGATTAACTATCCTGTTGTTCAAACTACTGATAATGAATATTATTTAGAGCATGATTTTAATAAATATTCTACTAATGTTGGTTGGATATTTGGAGATTATAGAGATGATTTTAATAATTTTGGTTTTAATACTATTATATATGGTCATAATCTTATTAATAGAGAGATGTTTGGTTCTTTACCTTGGACTATGAAGTCTAGTTGGTATAAGAATAAAAAGAATTATGATATATATCTTGAAACTGCTAGTGCTAAGACTACTTGGAGAGTATTTTCTATTTATAAGATAGATCCTGTTACAGATTATCTTCGTACATCATTTTATTCTTATGATGAATATAATAATTGGTTAGATGTTATGAAAAATAGAAGTATATATAATTTTGGGGAGGAAGTAAGTAGTGATGATAAAGTATTATCTTTATCTACTTGTGATGATACGGGACACTATAGGATTGTATTACAGGCTAAATTAGTTAGTGTTGTAACTAATTAATATAATTTAAAAGAGAGGTTATTTTTCTGATAACTTCTCTTTGTTTTCTTTTATTATGTCATAGGTTATTATATCGTTTGATACTTCAATTATTTTGTTTGAGTATTCAGTATTTTTATTTATGTATTCTTCATCTACAGCACTGCCATTTATAGAGTATATTTCTCCATTTTGGTTATTGTAATATATTTTATCTGTTACGTATGAACCATCTGAGAATACTACTGTATTTTCCCCATTTTTAATACTTAATACGTCATGACCAATTTGATAGTCACTGTGTATTCCTAGCATGTTTCCTAAAATTGGTAGGGCATCTATCATTCCTGTTGGAGTATCAATTTTAGTTTTATATTGTTTATCTTTAGTCCATATTATGAATGGTACTTTTTTATCTAATTTATATTCATATTCATTATAATCTATGTAACCTTCATCTTCTTTTGTTTTAACTTTATCTGTATATGGATCATAGTTATATAATAAGTTATAGTTTTTCTTACTTATTCTAGCGTCATGATCTCCATATATTACTATTGCAGTATTTTCAAGTAGTCCTGCTTCGTCTAAATCATTAATAAATTGACCTATTGCTTGGTCTGCATAATGAACTGATCTTAGATAATTACCTAGAGTTGTTCCATTTATATAATCTCTAGTTACTTCTTCTCCATCTATTTCAACTGTCATTGTTGTTGGATATTCATCCATTAAATCTAAGTCACTAAATGGAGTATGATTTGTTAGGGTAATTAGAGTTCCATAGAAAGGTTGTCCTTTGGTTTCTTTTATTTCTTGAATCATTGGTACTGCTTGTTTAAAGAATGATTTATCACTTAAACCAAGCCCTATAGTTTCATCAATATTAAATGATGATTTGCTATAAAAATCGTCATATCCCATATTTTTATGCATTGTTGCTCTATTCCAAAAGTCTCCAGTATTTCCATGCATACTAAATGTATAATAATTTTGTTCTTTTAATAAATTTTGAATTGTTACATATTTTCTATCAAAGTAATTTACAAATACTGTACCTGATGAGGATGGCATCAAAGATGTTGAAAATGTGAATTCAGCATCACTACTTGTTCCTACTCCTACTTCAGAGTAATAATTTGAGAAGAATATTCCTTCACTTGCTAATTTATTTAGATTTGGGGTTACTTCAACTCCGTTAAATGATAATGTCATTGCTATTGTTTGTAAACTTTCAGCGTGTATTACTATTACATTTTTACCTTTTAACATATCTGTATATTCGTTAGTTTCTGTAGTGCTAGGATTTTCTTCGTAATAATCATTAAATGTTTTTAAGGCTTTGTCGTGCCCGAATAAGTTATTTATTTTTGGTTCTATACTTTGACAAATATCATTTACTTGATATATGTATAGTCCAAAACTTGATACCACTGATTCTCTATTCCACATTTTGGCAAATCTAGACCATTCTGTCGTTGTTATTAGGGCTGATGATATTAGTAATAATACTAGCCCTGTTGCTATCATATTTATAAATGAGAATTTTTTATCTGCTTTACTTAATTTATTTTCTTTAGTAATTTTTTCTTTTTTTAGTAATTTTTTATAGATATAATATAATAAGATAGGCGCTATAAAGAAAATGAAATCTTCTACTTTCATAACATTTTCTACTACTGCATCACCTACATCTACTACAAATGTTGAAGTTGCTAATAAAGAAATAGATGCAAATGAGGAATAATATGTATAGTATATAGCGTGTATTGTACATAATATTGCAGTAAATATTGACCAAAACATCAGATATTTTACTTTGCTTTTTTCTTTTTTCATTAAAAATATAAATGATGATACAATAAATAAGAATGCTAAATCTATTAATATTGGTTTAGGGTTATATATTTTATGAATTGTAATAAGCCTTAATAATATTGTATTTATTAGAGTTGTAATTAAGAACGCTAATAAGAATGGAGAATTTTTAAAGAAAGTTACATAATGTTTCTTTAGAAATTCTTTTATGTTTTTTATATTTAAATGATTTTTTATTGATTTATCTTTTTTTTCTTTGTTATTTTTATTATTTTGTTTTTTCATATACTTCCTTCTTTCTTTTGTTATATTATATCACTAGTGATTAATTTTAGCAACTTTACTAATATTTTTGTTTATTATTTACAAAAATTATAATTGTTTTTTTTCTTAAGATATGATAGTATTAGGTGGGTGATGTTTATGCATACTGTGGGTATTGTTTGTGAATATAATCCTATGCATTTAGGACATTTATATCAAATTAATGAAATTAAAAAGTTATATCCTGATTCAATTATTGCTATAGTTTGTTGTAGTTGTTTTACTCAGCGGGGAGAATTATGCGTGATGAATAAATGGGATAAGTGCAGAATAGCTTTAGAAAATGGAGTTGATTTGGTTATTGAGCTTCCTTTTGTTTATGCTACTCAAGGTGCTGATGTTTTTGCTAGTGGTAGTATTAAACTTCTTGATAGTATAGGTATTGATACTTTAGTATTTGGTAGTGAATCTAATGATATAAAAAAGTTAGAGAGTATTGCTTATACTCAACTTAATGATAATAATTATGATGATAAAGTTCGAAGTTATTTAGATAAGGGTGTTAATTATCCTACTGCATTGAGTTTAGCATTAAAAGATATATTGGGGTATTCCGTTAGTAGTCCTAATGATTTGCTTGCTATTTCTTATATAAAAGAGATTATTAAGAATAATTATAAAATGAATTATATTTCTATTAAGAGAACTAATTCTTACTATGGGGATGATAATATTAATGATAATATTGCTTCTGCTTCATATATTAGAGATATGTATAAAAAGGGAGAGGATATAGTTAAATATTTGGTTAATGATAGTTATTCATATTTATATAAAGATATTTCTATGGATAAAGTATTTCCTTATTTAAAATATAGAATAATATCTGATAGACTTGATGATATTGTAGATGTTGATGAGGGTATTCATAATAAACTTAAAAAAAATATTATGAAATGTAATTGTTTTAATGATATTATTGATATGGTTAAATCTAAGAGATATACTTATAATAAAATTAATAGAATGCTTGTTCATATTCTTTGTAATTTTACTAAGGTTGAAAATAAAGATAAAAATATAGATTATGTTAGATTATTAGGATTTAGTTCTAAGGGTCAGAAATATTTGGGCTCTATTAGAAATGATAAGAATATTCCTATTATTACTCATTATAAAAGAGGTATTTCTAATATATTTGATATTGAATATAGAATTACTTGTATATATGGAATGATTATGGGAGATGAAAATTTGGCTAAAGATGAATATAGTCATAAGCCAATAAGGGTAGATTAGTTATTTACAATACATAAATATGTATATTATAAATTACTTATATGTAATAAATAATACAATTAAAAAAGATACATTCTTAACTTGAGTGTATCTTTTATGCGTTAGCCATTGCTAAATCATATAGTAATTTTCCTACTGTAACTCCTACTACTATTGAAACTACTAGTACTACAACTATTAATATTATGGTTGCTTTATCTACTTCCATAGAACTTTTTTCTAGTTGTTTTTGTTTTTGGGCTTGTGTTAATTTCATTATTATATCAACTCCTGATTACTCTTTTAAATTTTAATATTTCCTATTTCTTTTTTAAATAAAATTAATAATTCTTGTTTTTCTTCTTTTTTTGTTACTGGTTCTAATATTAAATTATTGTTTTCTAACTTTTCTTTTACAAATTTTATTTTATATGGTTCATCTATTGTTGTAAGAAAGGCATAAACATTATTGTCTTTTTTGGTAATTGATGATACTACATATTCTAGGTTATCATCTAGATATACTATTTCTCCTATTTCTAAATATTTCAAAATTATCCTCCTTATTGATAAGTTATTTTATTAGAATTTTGTAAACTTTCATATAAATCATTGAAAGTTTCTTTATTTACCTCTACCCAACCATATCCTTCTTCTTGATTGGTAACTTCATTTTTTCTTGATAGGTGAACTTTTATAACGAAATTGTTACCTTCTACATTTTTTAGCCATTCCTTATATATTTTTTCTAGATTGGTTTCATATAAGTTTTCATCATTCAAGCTAATTGTTTGTTTGTTTTCTAATATAGTATTACCTTTTGCATCTTTTTGGCGCTCACAGATTGCAAAGCTTGTTATTGTAGCATCTCCTGCTATTGTTGTTCCTGCTCTTAGGGTGTCTGTACTACTTCTGTATAAGTTAGCATTGTCCGAAATATAATAAGAGGCTCCTAAATCAATAGATTCATATAAATCTTCATCTGTTATTTCTGTTTTTATTATATCTTTTCCATCTGGATTTTCTGCTACAGCCATTGGATCAAATGTAGCAGTGGTAGTTGATGATGGCTCTGGTAATGGTTGTGGTTGTTTATTTTCCATAAATCCTTTTACTATGTTATTTCCTACTGTTATTACCATTGCAGCTCCGATTGCTATTGCTATTACTTTTATAATTTTAATTAATTCTTCTTTGGTTGGCTTTCTTCTTTTTGGGTTAGTTATAATTTCTTCTTCAGGTTCATCTTCATTAAGATAATTTGCCAACGTTTCTTGCATACGACTTCCTTTAGCATTAATTCCATTATCAGTCTGATTAGGTTGCGAAATTCTTGAATGTTGACTTCCATAAGGATCATTTTCTATTCTTTTATTTTGCTCTTGGTGATAAACATCTGAATTTGATAATGGTTGTTGCTTAGATATATTTTCTTTTCTTGTATTTTTATCTTGTTTATTTAATACTACTTTAATTTTTACTTTTAAATCACCATTTTCTATCATTTCACTTTCAAATTTAGATATATAACCATCGTTAGCATTTATTGCTAAAATATCTGGGGTACCACTTAAATTGTTAAAGATTTCATTTAATGCTTCTTGAGTTATGAAATGTCCTGTTTCGGTTTTTAGCATTAAACTTGCTGGAATACTTGGAACTAATTTACTTGCAAATTCTTTTTTTGTAAAAATACTTTTGTCATTATATTTAAGTACAGTATTACATTGTAATCTTATTTGCCATAACCAATCTACTACATCTTCTACTTTATAATAATATCCTGCTTCTACTCCTTTTTTAATATCTACTGTTATAAGACTTTTATTGAATTCATTTCTCAGTGCTATCAACTTTTCTGCATCTAAATCTGATTTATCATTGGTTATTTCATTTGATTTAACATTTACGACTTTCCTTACTCCTTTATTGGTTTTTGTATAAGCTTTTAAACTCCCATCTACTGTTATTACTCTTTCTTTTTTTACTTCCATATTTACCTCCTTTATGCTATATCTAATAAGATTATAGCATAATTTACTTTATTTTGATATTATTTTATTTAATTTTACATATTTTTAAAATTAAAAGGTTCTAGTCTTTTAAACTAGAATCTAATTTTTTATAATATTCATATCTTTTTATTGCCCATTCTTTTTGATTGTTTAGTATTTCTTCTGAATGTGTAATATTCACTGATTTTAGGTTTGCATATCTATTTTCTGTCGATAAGAAGTTGTCATATTCTGTAAAATCTGGGTTTTTACTATCTAATGTAAATACTCCTGTATCTGGATTAGATCTAAATGTTAAGAAATATCCACATTTTGTTGCTAAAAATGAGTTGTCTAGACTATGCTCCATACCTTTCTTTATACCATGTTCTATACATGGTGAATATGCAATTACTAAAGATGGTCCTTTATGATTATTTGCTTCTTGCAATACTTTTAAGTATTGTTCTTTATTGTATCCTATATTTACACATGCTACATATACATGAGGGTAACACATTGCCATTCTTGCTAAATCTTTCTTATAGTTTGTTTTACCATTAGCTGTAAAGGATGCTATAGATCCTAAATTCGATGATTTTGAAGATTGACCTCCTGTATTTGAATATACTTCTGTGTCAAGGACTAAAATATTAATATTTTCATTTCTTGATAGTATATGATCTAATCCTCCATATCCAATATCATATGCAAAACCATCTCCACCTACTATCCACATTGATTTTGGTGTTATATAATCTTTTAGTTCTTTTAATAATGGATGTGATTCATAATCAATATTATTTTCTACTTCTTTACAAATATTGTAATCATCCATATTTTCTAACCATTTTTTAAAGTTAGTTTTATTTTTATTTAAGTTTGCTTCCATATAGTTTTTAATATTATTTCTTTTTATATTTATACCAGTTAATATTCCTAATCCAAACTCTGAATTATCTTCAAATAAAGAATTAGCCCAAGGCACGCTGTAAGGGGTAGATGGGGCTGATGCTCCATAAATTGATGAACACCCTGTAGCGTTTGCTATCATTAAATTGTTATTAAATACTTGAGTTAAATTTTTTAAATATGCTGTTTCTCCACATCCTGCACAAGCTCCAGAAAACTCAAATTTTGGCATTGTAAAGCTTTCGTTTTTTACATTTAAGATAGTTGGTTTATAACTTCCGTTTATATTATGCTTTAACATATAATCATAATCTTCTTGTTTAAATTTATTACGGTCATATGGTTCCATTGTAAGAGCCTTTTTGCCTAATTTACCTGGGCAAGTGTTAGCGCATAATCCACATCCTGTACAGTCTTTATAAGAGATACCAATAGAATATTTGTAGTCTCTTGGGAATATTGAATCTGTTGTTTCCACTTCATCATCTTCTTTATTTAGAAGGAATGGTCTTATTACTCCATGTGGACAAACGAAAGTACATTGATTACATTGAATACAATTTTCTTTATTCCAACATGGAACCATTTCTGCTATATCTCTTTTTTCTTCTTTAGTTGAACCTGGTCTAAATATTCCACTTTTTTTGTTTAGAAATGCACTTACTGGGAGACTATCTCCTTTTAAGGTATTTATTGTTTCTTCAAAAGACATATTTTCTTTTTCAAAATAAACTAAATTTATCCAATCTTTATTTACTTTAAAAGTATTTAGATGTTTAAGAGTTTCATCTACTATATTATTATTTATATCAATTACTTTCTTACCTTTGCTTTTAAATCTTTTAATATTATTTTCTTTCATTATATTAAGGGCTTTTTTTGTATTTAATATTCCTATAATTTTAAATATACATACTTCCATACAAGTATTTATTTTATTTTTTAAACCTAATTCATTTACTAGACTATAAGCATCTATAATATGTACTGTAATGTTTTTACTTGCAAGTAGATATTTTACTTTATTAGGTAATGTTTTTTCTAACTCAGTTTGACTTAGGTTAGTATTTAATAAAAGTGTACCATTTTGAGCAATGTTATCTAAAATATCATACTTATACATATATGAGTCTTTTGACACTACTATTAGGCTTGGATTATCTACATAATATGGGGAATTGATAGGACTAGGAGACAACCTAATATGGCTTCTTGTTACTCCACCTGATTTTTTAGAATCATATTGAAAATATCCTTGCACGTAATTATTGGTATTATCTCCAATTATTTTTATTAAATCTTTTGATGTAGATACCATACCATCTGAACCATATCCATAGATTAAAAATTCTGTTTTATTTGATGGAATATGGAAATGCTTATCTACTTTTAATGATAAATTTGTTACATCATCTTCTATACCTATTGTAAAATTATGATGTACTGATTTACTATTTAAGAATTCATATACTGCTTTTATTTGGGCTGGTGTTGTATTTTTAGATGATAGCCCGTAACGACCTCCTATGATAGTTATATTTTTTTCTTTTAAGGCTTCGACTACGTCTAAATATAATGGTTCTCCATTAGCTGCTGGCTCTTTTGTACGATCTAGTACTGCTACCTTAGTTACTGTTTTAGGTAACTCTTCTATTAAATGACTAGTTGAAAATGGTCTATATAAATGTACTTCTATTAAACCATATTTACCATTTTTAGTATTTAAATAATCTATTGTTTCTTTAATAGTTGCACAGACACTACCCATTGCTATAATTACAGATGTTGCTTTAGGGTCGCCATAATAATTAAATGGTTTATAGTTAGTTTGATTTAATTTATTTATTTTATCCATATATTTTACAACATTTGTTGTTACTTCTTGATAATTTTTATTTCTAGCTTCTGTATTTTGGAAATAAATATCATCATTTTCTGCAGTTCCTCTAGTATTTGGATTAGTATTATTCATAGCGTTTTTTCTAAAGTTTTGTAAGGCTTTTTTATCAATCATATGCTCTACTTTTGATAGGTCCATTAATTTTATTTTATTAATTTCATGTGATGTTCTGAAGCCATCAAAAAAATTGATGAATGGAAGTGAAGAAGAGATTGCTGATAGATGCGCTACAGCGGCCATATGATATGCACTTTCTGGACTCGATGATGATAACATACATACTCCTGTACTTCTTGTTGCATATATATCTTGATGATCTCCAAAGATGCTTAGGGCATGGGTTGATAAAGAACGGGCTGCTACATGAATTACTGCAGGTAACATTTCTCCTGCTAGTTTATATAGAGTTGGAATCATTAATAATAATCCTTGACTTGCTGTAAATGTTGTTGCTAATACTCCTGATTGTAAGGCTCCATGTACCATTGCTACTGCTCCTGCTTCAGATTGCATTTCTACTACTTTAACTTTATTATTAAAGAAATTTTTTTCGTCAGAGGATGCTAATTTATCTACGTTTTCAGCCATTGGAGATGCTGGTGTTATTGGATATATTCCACATACTTCGCTAAATTTGTATGCTACTGTACTTACTGCTTCGTTTGCATCCATTGTTTTATATTTACTCATTATATTACCTCTTTTCTATATATAATATATTATAAAGTTATTATGAGTCTTTGTAAATCTTTAAAGACTTTGTAATTTCTACATTTTTTATATAACTCTATCGTTATTTTGTAAATCTTTTTCTACTAATAATTCATGAATTTCTTCTTCCATATTATTTAAATATATTTCTTCTATTCTATCTACTCTGCATTTTTCTGAAATAATAATAGAATTTACTTTTTCCACAGAGTTGTGGATTTCATCATTTACTACTACATAGTTATATTTTGTTACTTCATTTATTTCTTTATATGCAGTAGTAAATCTTGATATTACTTTATCAATAGTTTCGGTATTTCTACCAATTAATCTTCTTTTTAATTCTTTTAGTGATGGTGGCATTATAAATATAAATATTGCATCTTTTACTTTTTCTTTTATTTTTAAAGCACCTTGGATTTCTATTTCTAGTATTACATCTATTCCTTTATTTAGATAATCTTCTATTTTATCTTTGGGAGTACCATAATAGTTTCCATTATATTCTGCATATTCTAGAAACTTATCTTCTTTTATTCTAGATTCAAATTCTTCCCTTGTTAAAAAGTAATATGATTCATTAGGTATATCTCCTGGTCTAATATTTCTTGTAGTCATTGAAATTGATAACCATAACTTTTTATTAATAGACAAAAGTTCTTTTATTATTGTACCTTTTCCTGAACCTGATGGTCCACTGATTACTATTAAGTTTCCCTTTTCTTTTGATTTAATTATATTCTCCATAAATATTAAATCCTCCTTACTTATAAAATTTTAGAAAAAAAGAAGTAATATTACTTTTTATAATACTTTATTAATATCACTTCAGATTATGCTATTTATTGGGAGTTAATTTTTCTATTCCACCCATATATGGTTGTAGTGCTTTAGGTACTAGTATACTTCCATCTTCTTGGTAATTATTTTCTAGTACTGCGATTAATCCTCTTGGAGACGCTACTACAGTATTGTTTAGTGTGTATACATAAGAATTACATTTATCTGTTTTCATTCTTATTCCTAGTCTTCTTGCTTGGGCATCTCCTAATGTAGAACAAGATCCTACTTCAAAATATTTTTGTTGTCTTGGGCTCCAAGCTTCTACATCGCAAGATTTAACTTTTAAGTCTGCTAAATCTCCTGAACAACATTCTAGTGTTCTTACTGGAACATCTAAGCTTCTGAAAAATTCAACTGTATAAGACCACATTTTGTTGTACCAATCCATTGAATCTTCTTTTTTACATAATACTACCATTTCTTGTTTTTCAAATTGATGTACTCTGTAAAGTCCTCTTTCTTCTATTCCATGCGCTCCTACTTCTTTTCTAAAGCATGGTGAATATGATGTTAATGTTATTGGCAATTCTTTTTCACTAACTATTTGATCTTTAAATCTTCCTATCATTGAATGTTCTGAAGTTCCTATTAGGTATAAGTCTTCGTTTTCTATTTTATACATCATTGCATCCATTTCTTCAAAAGACATAACGCCATTTACAACATCACTTCTTATCATAAATGGGGGTACGCAATAAGTAAATCCTTTATTTATCATAAAATCTCTAGCATAGGATAACATTGCTGAATGAAGTCTTGCTATATCTCCCATTAAATAATAGAAACCATTTCCAGAGGTTCTACCTGCTGATTCTTTATCTAATCCACTAAATCTATCAATTATATCAGCATGATATGGAATTTCATATTTAGGTACTATTGGGTCACCAAATTTTTCTATTTCTACATTTTGACTATCATCTTTTCCAATTGGTACAGATGGATCGATAATATTTGGTATATGCATCATTTGTTCTTTTATAACTTTTGCTAATTCTTCTTCTTTTTGTTCTAGAGATACTAATTCTTCATTTATTGAAGTTACTTCTTCTTTTTTCTTGTTGGCATCTTCTATTTTTTTATCTTTCATAAGCATACCAATTTCTTTAGATGTAGTATTTCTTTTGTTTCTTAATTCATCTGCTTTAGTTTTTATGTTTCTTAAATTTATATCATTATTAATTATTTCATCTACTAACGGAATTTTTTCTTCTTGAAATTTGTTTTTTAAATTTTGAATTACTTTCTCTTTTCCATCATTAGTTCTTAATATATTTATGTCTATCATATTATTTCCTTCTTTCTTATAAAAAATTATACAATAATTATATTTAAAAATCAATTATTTGATTTCTTTTCTTCTTATTTTTACTAACTTTTTTGTATTTTTATTATTTTGTGAATTTACTTCTATATTTCTATAGTTTATAAATTCTTCATAGTGCTTCTTTAATTCTTCTTTTATATTTTTATTATTTGTTTTTGGCAATTGACTGCTACTTACATAAGTATTTTGTAGTTTACTTTTATATTGGTTATTATAGGCTTTGATACTTTGAATTTGAAGATTTGTTGTTTCACATAATAATGGGGCTAAAACAAAATAGAATGGGAAATATTTGGTTGATATTAAACCTGCTATAATACTAGAAAATAAGAACCATGTTTTATATTTTCCTACTCTTTCTGTTTCTATGTTTATTTTAGATTTTTGTGCTGCTATAGTGATGGATGATATTTCTGCTTCTAGCACTAATGGTATAAACATTAGGTAATTACCTAAAATTAATGATGGTGCTAATAGAGATAAGGCAAATATTTTATCCGATATTGGATCTAACTTTTTTCCTAGTTCAGTAAATGCATTTAATTTTCTTGCTGCAAATCCATCTAAAGCATCACTAACTGCACTTATTACATATAAAACAATTGCTTGTGGAATTTGTCCTGATACAAATAAGATCGATGCAAATACAGATGATATTATCCTACTGATAGTTATTATGTTTGGGATGTTTTGTTTTAATTTATTCATAAAATCATCACTTTCCTTGTGGAAGTTATTATATAGTAATATTATTTAAATTACAATACATTATTACAATTTGTGTAAATTTTCTGTTATTCGTTGACAATATATTTATTTATATATTATAATTATGGAAGTTAGGATGTGTGATATGAATAATTTAGTTAATTCTTTGATAGATGTGTTTACTGGTTGGAATAAAGAGGTTGTTGTATTTATTGTTTCTTTACTTCCAATACTGGAACTTAGAGGTGGGTTACTTGCTTCTACTTTATTAAAAGTTCCTTTTTCTAAGGCTTTCTTTATATGTATATTGGGAAATATCTTGCCTATTCCTTTAGTGTTATTATTTTTAGAGTATATTTTTAATTTGTTAAAAAAATGGAAGGTTACTAAGAAA
Organism: Oribacterium sp.; assembly: GCA_963652285.1. Lineage (GTDB taxonomy): Bacteria > Bacillota_I > Bacilli_A > RF39 > UBA660 > RUG11198. The sequence continues at coordinate 591 of CAVJSY010000162.1, read as the reverse complement.
ATAGTAGATTGGTTTGAAAAGAAAGTTTTATCAAAAAGAGAACAAATTGATAAATATGGTTATTTTGGTCTTATGATCTTTGTTGGTATTCCTTTACCTGGTACTGGAGCTTGGACTGGTTCTGCTTTAGCAGTACTTTTAGGATTAGATAAAAAGAAAAGTTTTTTATACATAGTGTTAGGTGTTATAATGGCTGCTGTTATTATGAGTATTGTATCTTATGGAATTCTAGGAAATCTTATATAGATTTCTTTTTTTATGAATACTAATAAATCATAAAAATTGAATTATTGACAACATGAAGAAAATATTTTATACTCAAAATGAGGTGTTAATAAATGGAAAGAAAAAGAATTGAAATAGAGGCAAAGTTCCCATTAAAAAACATGGAATATACTATAAACAAACTAAAAGAAGTTGGAGTACATTCAGAAGAAAATAAATTTCAAAAGGATATTTATTTTACTCCAGCCCATGAAAATTTTATAGAGAAAGCTCCAATTTCTGAATGGCTAAGAGTTAGAGATGATGGTGAGGAACAAACAATAAATTATAAAAATTGGAGCAATTTAACTGGTAATAATAAAATTA